>JAFAYP010000441.1 GCA_019240305.1 Solirubrobacterales bacterium | reverse complement strand
ACGACGGCTCGCGCGGCGCCGGGCTGGGCCTGGCCATCGCGTACGAGCTTGCGGAGCGCATGAGCGGTCGCCTGACCGCCCAGTCGCGTCCGGGCTCGACGACCTTCACCCTCGTCTTGCCGGCGTGAAGCTGCGGGTAGGTTGGAGCGCGTGAGCGATTCGCCTCCCCTCGTCCTCGTCTCCAACCGCGGTCCGGTGACGTTCGGGCCTGGGGGCGAGATCAAGCGCGGCACGGGCGGCCTCGTCACGGCCCTGATCGGCCTCGCCTCGCACCGCGAGGTCACCTGGATCGCCTCGGCGATGACTGACGAGGACGTCGAGGCGGCCGAGCGCAACGAGGGCAAGCCGTTCGCCGTCGAGGCCCCCGAGGGCGGCGAGTACATGGTCAAGCTGGTCGCTTCCGACGGCGACGCCTACGACCGCTTCTACAACATCATCGCCAACCCGATGCTGTGGTTCATCCAGCATTACCTGTGGGACCTCTCCAACGCGCCGGACATCCGCCGCAACGAGACCGAGGCGTTCGAGTTCGGCTACAACGCGGTCAACGAGGACCTGGCGCGCGCGGTGATGGAGGAGATCGACGGAGTCGAGCACCCGGTGGTGATGGTGCACGACTACCAGCTGTACACGCTGCCCGGGCTGATCCGCCGAATCCGGCCCGACGTGTTCCTGCACCATTTCGTGCACATCCCCTGGAGCCAGTCGGACTCCTGGCGGGTGCTGCCCACGGTGATGCGCAACGAGATCTACCGGGGGATCCTGTCCAACGACATCATCGGGTTCCACACGCGTTCCTACCGGCGCAACTTCCTGCAGTGCTGCGAGGACCTGCTCGGGCTCGAGGTCGACCACGAGGGCGGCGTGGTGCATTGCGAGGACCGTGAGGTGTGGGTCCGGGCGTATCCCCTGCCGATCGACTGCCACGCGGTGGAGGAGGTGGCCAAGCGCGACCGGGTTGGTGAGTTCGAGGAGGAGCTGCTGCGCCGGAGGCGCGACCACCTGATCCTGCGCGTGGACCGGGCGGATCTCTCCAAGAACATCCTGCGCGGGTTCGGGGCGTTCGACGTGTTCCTCCAGCAGCATCCCGAGTTCCGCGAGCGGGTGACGTTCATCGCCCAGCTCATGCCCTCCCGGACCGACGTACCCGAGTACGCCGAGTATCTGGAGCGAATCGAGGCGGTGGTCGCGGTGGTCAACCACCGTCACGGGTCGCCCGACTGGATGCCGATCCAACTCAAGCTGCGCGACGATCTCGAGGAGGCAGTCGCCGCCTACAAGCACTACGACGCGCTGATCGTCAACGCGATGTTCGATGGCATGAACCTGGTGGCCAAGGAGGGGCCGATGGTCAACGTCCGCGGCGGCGTGTCGATCCTGTCGGAGAACACCGGCGCGCACGAGGAGCTCGGCGAGTACTCCCTGTCGGTCAACCCGTTCGACATCCAGGAGCTGGCCGACTCGATCCACGCGGCGCTGACGATGCCGCGCGAGGAGCGCGAGCGGCGACTGGCCGGGCTGCGCTCGGTGGTCACCGCGCGCAACCCGGGGGACTGGATCGACGAGCAGCTGGCCGACATCCAGCGCAAGGGAAAGGTGTCGACCTAGGGGCTTGCCGCGGCGGAGGCGATTCGGGGCCTCAGTGGTGCGTGCGCCCCTCGGCCAGCATCGCCACGAATTCGCTGATCCGGCGCGCCCGGGTCTCGGGCCGCTTGGCGTCGGCGATTCGGTAGAGGAAGCTGTAGCGACGGGTGCCCCGCAGCGACTGAAAGAACTCCTTGGCGGCCGGGTTCTCGTCGAGCGCTCGCTGGAAGTCCTCGGGGACCGCGGCGCTGCTCTGCGGCTCGTAGGCGGCCTCCCAGCGTCCATCCTGCCTCGCGGCCTCGACCTGGGCCAGTCCGGCCGGTGTCATACGGCCCTGCTCGATCAGCCGGATCGCCTTCTCGCGGTTTATCCGCGACCACTTGCTGCGGGGCCGGCGCGGGGTGAATCGCATCCGGTAGTACGAGTCGTCCTGCGGCGCTATCTGACCGTCGATCCAGCCGTGGCGGAGAGCCTCCTCGAGCGCCTCGGGATGGGTCACGCTCGGGATGTCCGAGGCCTTCCTGGCGAACTTCAGCCACACGCCGGGGGAGTCCGCGGGCTGTTCGCGCAGCCACCGGGTCCAGGCTTCCCGGTCGGCGAACTCGAGGATCGGGAGCTGGTCGCCAGCCACGTCGGGTTCGAGGCTACTCGCTATAGTCGGCCGCCGGAAACATGGCCGCACAAGCCCCCCTATACGACCTGGTGCTGTTGCTCTCGACCTCCGCGCCCGAGGAGCAGCGGACGAAGATCCTCTCCGACGTCGAGGCCAAGATCAGTGCCGCGCAGGGTGAGGTCGAGCGTCGCGACGACTGGGGTCAGCGGCCGACCGCCTACCGGATCCGCCATCAGCCCGACGCGGATTACCACCTGCTGCAGTTCAAGGCCCCGCCGACGCTGATCGAGACGCTCTCGCACGATCTGCGGATCACCGACGGCGTCGTGCGCTTCCGGGTGATCAAGAACCTCCCGGGGACGCCGGCCGCGCCGGACTCGGCGCCGCCCGTGGTGGCGACCGCGGCGCCGCCCGCCAGCGGGGCGGAGTCGACGGACGAGCCCGAGCGCTAGACGGCCACCGAGCGCCAGACCGCTCGGCTCCGATTTTCAACCGATTTGCCACGGTCTGCTACGGCTCGGTGCACGAGTTGCAACTTGTCCGTCCATTTTCCGGGGAGCGCGCAAATTGCCGCCTGGGGCGTGCTTAGACTCGGTCGACAAGCTTTCGATGTGCCCTGGAAAGGAGCTACGGCATGAACATCAACCGAGTCGTGCTGACCGGGAACCTGACCAAGGATCCGGACATTCGCACGAATCCCAGCACGGGATTGTCGATCTGCAAGCTGCGGCTGGCGGTCAACACGCGGCGCAAGAACAGCGCCAGCGGGAGCTGGGAGGACAAGGCCAATTTCTTCGACGTCACGGTGTTCGGCCGCCAGGCCGAGAGCTGTGGCCAGTACCTCCGGAAGGGCCGCCCGCTGGCCATCGACGGACGCCTGGAATGGCGCGAGTACGAGGTGGAGGGACAGAAGCGTCAATCCGTCGATATCATCGCTGAGAACGTGCAGTTCCTCGGCGGTCGCGATGACGCTGGGAATGGCAACGGGAATGGCTACTCCAGCGGCATCCGGGCGCCGGAGAGCGACATCCCGGCCGATACCAGCGACTTCGAGCAGGCCCCGGTGGCCGCCGGAGTATCCGACGACGACATTCCGTTCTGAGGCAACGACAGATCAGACAGCAAGTGAACAGGTGATCCACCGTGGCAAAGCAGCGTAGAAGGCCGGTCCGCCGGCGCGATAGGAAGGGAGCACAGACCTCCTCGCGTCGTAAGCCGTGCCCGTACTGCCGGGACAAGATCGACCAGGTCGACTATAAGAACATCTCGATGCTGCGGCGGTTCATCTCCGAGCGCGGGAAGATCCGCTCACGCCGGATCACCGGGGCGTGCCGGCGCCATCAGAGCCAGGTGGCCCGGGCGGTCAAGCGGGCCAGGGAGCTCGCGCTGCTGCCGTACGTCGCGGAAACCGCCGGCGGTGTCAGCAGCGGGCGTGGCGGGCGCGAAGACCGCGACCGGTAGGCGGGTAAAGGTGCCACAGGCGATCCTGCTCCAGGACGTGGAGACGCTCGGCGAGAAGGGCACGGTCGTCGACGTCTCCTCCGGGTATCTACGCAACTACCTGCTGCCTCGCAAGCTCGCCGAGCCGGCCACCACCGCCTCGATCCAGGCGGCCAGCCGCCGGCGCGAGGAAGCCGAGCGCGCGCTGCTCGAGGCCGAGGACCGGGCGCGGGAAAGCGCGGCGCTGCTTGGGCGCACCGTGCTCACCATCCCGCAGCAGGCGGGTGACGACGGGCGGCTGTTCGGCTCGGTCACACCGCAGGACATCGCGGATGCCATCCGGGACGCGCGCGGCATCAAGATCGATCGGCGCAAGATCCACCTCGAGGAGCCGATCCGCCACACCGGCACGTACATGGTCGTCGTCGAGGTCACTGACGAGGTGACCTCGACCGTGAAGACCATGGTGGTTGCAGCCGACAAGTAGTCGCCGGGCACGGCGTCGCGGTCGCGGGATCCGGGCTGCCGGGCTGCCGGGCTGCCGGGCGCACACTTCCGGTCCGTGCGGGCACGGCTGGTCTGACCCTTTCACGGAAGTCTCGCTCGGAGCGGGAACGACCCGTGTGGCGACGTCCGCGCGAAACCTAGACTCGACCACGAGCATGAGTGCCGTCCAGAGCATCGCGGTTCCGCCCCACAACCTGGAGGCCGAGAAATCGGTCCTCGGGGCGGTGCTGCTCGACGAGCGCCACCTCCACGCCCTGCTTGTGGAGCAGCATCTGCGTCCCGAGCACTTCTACCGCGAGCAGCACGGCGCGGTGTTCGCGGCGATGATCGAACTCTACGAGAACGATCGCAAGATCGATCACCTGAC
>JAFAYP010000397.1 GCA_019240305.1 Solirubrobacterales bacterium | reverse complement strand
GTCAGGTGCGAGGGGTAGACGACCGGGTCCTCGGGACCGATGATCGCGTCGACGTTCTGGAAGAAGACGATCCAGGGCGCGATCTCATGCGACCAGTTCACGACCTTGGACTCGGTTTCGTGCTCGCGGTAGTTGCCCGAGGTGTGGAAGAACTTCTTCGGGATGATCGGCGCGCGCAGCCGGACGTCGTCGAGCGCGACGCGCTCACCGTTGGCGGCGCGCGCGACCATGGCGGGATCCTCGCCGGATCCGAACAGCTCGCGCATCGTCGCGAGGCCGTCGATGACGGTGATGTGCCCGTCGGTGAGCGAGCCGCAGCGCGTCCTCCCGTCGGGGTCGGTGAACGTCACGAGCTTCACGAGGCCACCTCACAGATGCCTGCGACCGCCAGTGCGTAGACGGTCGCCACTTTCAGCAGACCTTCGATATCCAGATTCTCGCCGTCGGGGCCGGGGAGCCCACTCGAGGTTCCGTAGTTGACCGTCTCGATCCCGTAGCGCGTCAGCGCCGAGGCATCGGAGAACCAGCGCACGATGTCGCGCTCCGGTGGGCGGCCGAACACACGCTCGTGCGCCGCGTCGATTGCCGCGATCATCGGGTGCCGCTCGTCGATCTCGGCCCCCGGCGCGGTGACGAACACCTCGTACTCGATCCCGTAGTCGGGATAGCGGCCGCGCAACTCGCGCACCAGCTCGGCCAGCGCGTCCTTGGCTTCCTGCATCCGCATGGTCGGCGGGACGCGGATGTCGAGGAACAAGTCGGTGCGGTTCGGGGTGCGGCTCACCCGCCACGGGTGCCCGCCACTCATCGCGCCGACGTTGACCACACCGTCCAGGCCCCGGTAGGCCGATTGCTTTTCCCACTGCGGGATCCACGCGAGCACGTCGTCGAGGACCTCGCGCATGCGGATGATCGAGTTCTCGGCCTGCCGGCCGACGGAGAACGCCGTGTGGATGAACGGGCCGTGGGTGGAGACCCGCGCCCACATCGCGCCGAAGTGACCGAGCACCACCTTCTGCTCGGTCGGCTCGCCGAGGATGCACATGTCCGCGATCCCGCCGTGGGTGGGGAGGTACCGGCTGCCGGCGGCATAACCGCGGTACTCCGCGCCCCGGAAATGTTCGCCCCACTGGGTCTTCTCGATCTCGCCCGACACGCAGGCGATGAGCACGTCGCCCTTGAGCGTGACGCCGGCGTCCTTTACCGCGCGAACGGCCTCGAGGTAGCAGGCCAGCGCCCCCTTCATATTGCTGATGCCGAGTCCGTAGATGCGCCCGTCCTTGACGACCGCCTCGGGCTGGAAGCCGAAGATGTGACGCAGGTGCGGCTCGCGCCCGGAGTAGGACGTGTCCATATGGCCGTTGAACATCAGTGTCGGCCCGCCACCCGCGCCCTCGAGCGTCCCGATCACGTTGGGACGGCCGTCCTCGACCTGCTGCCAGCTCACGCGCAGCCCGGCGTCCTCGAACGCCTCGCGCACCTTCTCGCCCATCGCCTGCTCGGAGCCGGTGGGGCTCGGAGTGCTCACGTAGGTGCAGGCGGAGTCGATGAGGCGCTGCTCGTCGATGCAAGCGATCAGCCGCTCGCTCAGCTCGGAGTTCGCGGCCAGGGTCATCGCTTGAAGTGGGGCAGAACCTTCTCGGCGAACAGCTCGATCTGCCGCCCGCGGTCATCGCCCCAGAGCTCGAGCATCACGTGCCTGCACCCGGCGTCCACGTACTCCTCGATCGCCGCGATGCAGTCATTCGGCGTGCCGGCGATCGGCTTGCACTTGTCGAGGATCTCGTCGGTGACCGCCTCCGCTGCGGCGCGGCGTCCGCCCGTCTCCATCGCCTCGGCGATCGGGCGTATCTCGTCCTGCGTGAGCCCGGCCTCCTCAAGCAGCACGTCGGCCGAGGCCTGGATGTTCTGGACCTTGTTGGCCAGGTACATGCCGGCGATCTCCCGCGCTCCCTGGCGGCCGGCGTCGCGATCCTCGTCGATCGACGCGACGATCGTGCACCCGAGGTCGAGATCGTCGACGTTGCGTCCGTTGGCCTCGGCGCCCTCGCGCATGTTCTGCTTGGCGTAGCGGATGAACCCGGGGGTCGTGATGCTCGCGGTGAGCAGCCCGTCGCCCTCTTCGCCGGCGTAGCGCTGCATCCTCGGACCGGTCCCCGCGACGTAGATCGGCACGCTCCCGCGCGGTGACTCCGCCTCGCCCGACAGCTCCGGCACGACCGCGGTGAATGCCTTGCCCTCGTAGCTGAAGTACCCGCCCTCGAGCACTCCGCGCACGATCCGCACCGCGTCCCGCGTGGGGTTCAGCGGCTTGACGTCGTCGGCGCCGATTTCCTTCATGAAGATTCGGCTCGCGCCGAAGCCCAGTCGGAAGCGGTCGGGGGCGAGCTCCTGGGTGACCCGGGCGTCCATGGCGACCTGAATCGGATGACGAGTGAACGGCGAGATGATTCCCCAGCCGATCGTCAGCGCTTCGGTCTCGCGCGCGATCAATGCGGAGAGCACGGTCGAGCTGCGGGCCTCCATCTGATGCTTGCGCCACCACGGATACGCCTCGGCCAGCCAGATCGTGTCGAAGCCGCAGCGATCGAGCATGCGCGCATGA
>JAFAYP010000390.1 GCA_019240305.1 Solirubrobacterales bacterium | reverse complement strand
GTCGGCGGTCCACGACCCGGACCGCCTTGCCCTCGCTGCGGGGCACGCCGCCGGGCTCGAGCACGGACACGACGATCCGCACCCCGGTGCGCTCCTTGAGCACCCCTTCCAGGTAGTTGGCCAGCGCGCCGCGGTCGATCCCGTCGTGGGCTGGCTCGCATTCCAGCGTCAGCTCGTCCATGGGACCGGTGCGCTCGAGGATCAGCCGCCAACGAGGCGCCACGCCGTCGACGCTCAAGAGCAGCTGCTCGACGTGGGAGGGGAACAGGTTGACGCCGCGGATGATGATCATGTCGTCCCGGCGACCGCCCAGCCGGACCAGCCGGGCGGTGGTCCGCCCGCAGCCACACGGCTCGAGCGCCAATGCGCCGAGATCGCCTGTGCGGTAGCGGATCAGCGGCAGCGCCTCCTTGGTCAGGGTGGTGAACACGAGCTCGCCGTCGGTCCCCGGCGGCACGGGCATCTCGGTCTCCGGATCGATCACCTCGACCAGGAAGTGGTCCTCGTTGACGTGCAGACCGTCGCGTGCGGCCAGGCACTCGGCAGCCACCCCGGGACCGCACATCTCCGACAGGCCATAGAAGTTGATCGCCTTCATGCCGAGCGCACGGTCGATCTGGACTCGGAGCCCCTCGGTCCAGGGCTCTCCGCCGAACAGGCCCAGCTCGAGCGGGGTGCCGGCCGGATCGATGCCCGCCGCCTCGAGGGCCTGCGCGATGACCAGCGCGTAGGACGGCGTGGACACGAGGACCTGGGCGCCGAAGTCGCGCAGCAGCATCGCCTGGCGGGCGGTCATGCCGCTCGACACCGGCACCACGGTGGCCCCGATCCGCTCGCCGCCCTGGTGAAAGCCGAGCCCGCCGGTGAACAGCCCATAGCCGTTGGCGTTGTGGATCAGCATGCCCGGGCGGACCCCGGCCATCGTCATGCAGCGGGCCATCAGATCGGTCCAGGTCTCGAGGTCGGCCCGCGTGTAGCCGACCACGGTCGGCTTGCCGTGGGTGCCGCTCGAGGCGTGCACGCGGACGATCTCCTCCCGCGGGACGGCCAGCAGCCCGAACGGGTAGTTCTCGTGCAGGTCCTGCTTGGTGGCAAAGGGAATCTTGGCCAGGTCCTCTAGCGATCGAACGTCCCGCACCGACGCGACGCCCGCCTGGCCGAGGCGCTCGGCGCCGAGTGGCTGCCCGGCGATGACCCGGGCCACCGTGGTGCGCAGGCGCTCGAGCTGGAGCTGCTCGAGTTCCTCGCGGGGGAGGGCCTCGGCGGCGTCCCAGAGCTCAGAGCCGGCGGCGGTCAGCGCTCCAGTGCTCCTCGAGGTTGCGCACGAGCGCCGGGCTCAGATGGCAGTAGGCCTGCTCGCGCGCGAACGTGGCCATGTACTCCCGGAACAGCTCGAGCGGCTCCTGCCCGACCCGCATCGCGGCGCGGTTGGCCGCGGCGTTGATCAGGCCCGAGCTGGTCAGCGCGGTGATGCGCGCGTCGATGGCCTCGTCCATCTGACCCGCCTCGATGATCTCGTCGCAGATTAGGTCGGCGTCGGGCTGGCCGGCGACCCACTCGCGGCCGGACAGGATGGCCTGCCGTGCGGCTCGCTCGCCCACCGAGCGCCACAGGCGCAGGTTGGAGGCGCCCGGGATGATCCCCTCCTTGCGCGCCGGGAGGTACAGCCGCACACCGCGCACGGCGATCACGTGGTCCATGACGTGCAGCAGCTGGCAGCCACCGCCGATGGCGAACTTCTCGACTCCGGCGATCCACAGCTTCTCGACGGCCGGCGAGCTCGGTCCCGCGACCAGCCCGCGGAAGATCTTGTTGACATAGCCCAGATCGCGGATCAGGTAGAAGAGAAAGTCGAGCCGCCCGTAATAGAGGTGGGTCAGGTTGATGCCGGCGCCGAACGGACGCTCGCCGGCGTAGCGGGGGTGATCGACCACGCCGCCGCGGAACACCCCCACCTCGATCTCCGGGTCGAGCAGGGCCAGGTCGACCGCGGCCTCGGTGGCGGCCAGCGTGTCGGAGTCCTCCGCATTCAGGTGTCGGGGGTTGCACAGCTCGAGCACGGCGCCGCGGCCACGCCGGGTGAGCCGCGCGGCGCCAAGATCGACGCTGCCGTTCGTGCGCAGCTCCTCGAGATGCTCGAGGGCGAGCGGCGTGGGCGCGAGCATCGACTCGACCAGGTGCCGGCCGGTCCGCGGGTTGGCCAGGATCTCCGCGGTCAGGAGGCCCTGGGCGAGCTCGATGCCGGTCTTCTCCGAGAGCCTGCGGGTGCGCTCCTCGGCGACCTCGGCCCGCGTGGGCGTTACGCCGGGTACACGCTCGGCGGCGTCGTACAGGAGGTCATCGAGCCTGACCACCTTCGTGCAGTCGTCGGTCAGCTCGTCGTAGAGCTGCTCGGCGGTCAGGCCGTGCTGCGCGAGGACGGCGGTTGGACTCGGCTGCTCGGTGGTCGCCACCGCCTTGCAGCATATGCCCGTCAGCGTGCGTCCAGCACGTCGAGCAGCTCGGCCACCCCGTCGATCACCGCGTCGGGGCGGTGGCGGGGCGGCAGCTTGTCGAGGTCGATCGCGCCGCTGATCCCGCTGCGCACGAGGACCGTTTTCGAGCCTCCCATCCGCCCGAGCGCGATGTCCATCCCGGCGTCATCGCCGATCACCGCGATCTCCTCGGTGGGCAGTCCGAGGCGGGTCGAGATCTCCTCGACGGCGGCCTTTGACGGCTTGCCGACGATCCGTGGTCGCACCCCGGTCACCTTGGCGATCCCCGCGGTGACCATCGCGCCGCGGCTGAAGATGATCCCGTTCGCGCCCGCGTAGCCGCGCGCGTAGCTGCCGGTCAGCAGCGGCGCGCCGCGGGCGATCGCGCGGGCGGCGCGCTCCATGTCCTTCAGGTTGGCCTCGTCGACGTGGGCGACGAACACCACCTCGGCCTCCTCGCCCTCGGCCTGGGGAATCCCCGCGGCCACCATCCGCGCGCGGATCACGTCGTGGGCGAAGAGCAGCGCCGGGGCGTCCGGGAAGCGGCGGCGGATATAGGTGATCGCGCTGTCGACCGGGGTGAGCATCTCGCGGTCCTCGACGGGGATGCCGTCCTCGCGAAGCCCGCCGGCCATCGTCTCGGAGGTGACGTGGCTTCCGTTGGTGAACACGGCGAGCGGACGGCCGGAGGCGCGGATCCGCTCGAGCACCTCGACGGCACCCGGCTGGGGGTGGGCCCGTCCGTCCGGGCCGCGGTGGGCCAGCGTCCCGTCCACGTCGAACACGAATCCCCGGGCCTGGTCGAGCCCCAGCCCGTCAAGCACGCCGCCACACCACCGTGTCGCCGTTCTGGCTGAGCTCGAACTGGGAGATGTCCGGCCGCCGCGCCAGCCCGTGCATGAGCGTGACCAGCGGACTGCGGCCGGGGCGCGCGGCCGGCGAGGGCGACGGCTGATCGCGGGCGGCGATCATCGCGTCGACCTGCTCGGCGGGCATGGTCAGGCGCAGCAGCAGCTCCTCCTCGGAGATCCGAGCGCCGAACCGCTCGCGCGCACCGTCCAGGGTGATCGGCTTCAGATCGCGCAGCTTGTCCACCTGGGAGCGCGACAGGACCTTCTCGGCGATCGCCGGGTCGACGGGGGCGGCCGGATCGCCGTAGTGGCCGAGGAAGTAGCGCACGGTCTCGTCCGAGACGTTCGCCCAGCGCTCGCGGTCGATCACGTTGCGGGCGGCCTGGCTGGCCACGAACTGCGAAACCGGCGTAACCAGGATCGGATAGCCCATCTCCGCGCGCACGCGGGTGACCTCGTCGAGCACCGCGTCGAACAGCTCGGGCCGGCGGAGCTCCTCGAGCATGCGCCGGGTGGTGGTGACCATCCCGCCGGGTAGCTGGTGGCGGTAGTAGACCGCGTCGTATTCGCGCGGGGCACCGGGCGGCAGGCCCTTGGCGGCGGCCAGCTGGTGGAAGTGCTCGGCCACGACGGCCTCGGCCTCCAGGTCGAGCTCGTGGGCGAAGCCGTGCGCCTCGAGGTTGCGCATGGTGGCGGCGACCTCGGGTTGCGAGGTCCCGCGCGAGAGCGGTCCGGACGCCGTGTGGACGACCTGGAAGCCGGCCTTCACGCCCTCCACGTACACGTACGGAGCCATGCCGATCGTGCAGTGGCTGTGCAGCTCGACCGTGCGCGGCCCGGCCGCTGACACGAAGTGCGGCGCGAGCTCGCGCACGGCCTCCGGGGTGAGCAGCCCGCCCGGGTCCTTGAGGTACAGCCTGTCCATGTCCGGGCAGTCGGCCAGTGCGGCCGCGCGCTCCGCGTAGTAGGCGTGGGTGTGCACGTCGCTGATCGAGTAGGTCAGCCCGATCACGACCTGCTCGATCCCCTCCCGGCGGGCCATGCTTGCCAGTCTTCGCAGGCGGTCGGGGTCATTGGACGGGTCGGCGATCTGCATCCGGCGGATGCCGTTGCGCGCCACCAGCCGGAAGGCCAGCGCGATCACGTCCTGATCGGCCGGCACCCAGGAGATAAAGCGCATGCCGGTCGTGATGATGCTGAGCGGCGTGTTGGGCATCGCGGCGCTGAGGAGCCGGATGCGCTCCCAGGGGTCTTCGCGGTGGAAGCGGACCGACACCGCCATGTGCGTGCTCGAGGTGAAGTCGCAGGCGTGATAGCCGACCCGGTCGATGGTGGGCGCGATGGCCAGCACGTCGGGCGTGGTCAGGCCGGTGGCGCTCCACAGGCTCTGGTTGCCGTCGCGCATCGTGGTGTCGACCACGCCGATGACTCGATCCCCGCCCGCCGGGCCCATCGTCATACGATCGCCCGCGCCAGCCAGTCGGTGGTGACCGCCCCGCGGCGGAAGTCGTCGTGGCCGAGAACGCTGATCAGCAGCGTGCGGTTGGTCTCGACTCCCTCGACGTCGAGCTCCTCGAGCGCCTCGATCAGCACGTCGAGCGCGGCGTCGCGATCGTCGGCGTGCGCGATCAGCTTGGCCAACAGCGAGTCGTAGTAGGGCGGCACGACCGCGCCGGGATGGCAGTGGGTGTCGACGCGCAACCCTGGCAACTCGGGAACCGAGAACAGCGACAGTGTGCCCGGGGTCGGCAGGAACCCGCGCGCCACGTCCTCGGCGTTCAGACGGCACTCGACAGAGTGGCCCTCAAGCGTCACGTCGTCCTGAGCGAACCCGAGCGGCTCGCCGTCGGCGATCAGTAGCTGGAGCGCGACCAGGTCGCGGCCGGTTACCGCCTCGGTGACCGGATGCTCGACCTGGATCCGGCAGTTGATCTCCAGGAAGTAGTGCTCGCCGGTGTCGGAGTCGACCACGAACTCGACCGTGCCCAGGTTTCGGTAGCCGATGGCCCGAGCGAAGCGCACGGCGGCGTCGCGGATGGCGTCACGCGCGGAAGCCTCGAGGCCCGGCGCGGGCGCCTCCTCGATCAGCTTCTGGTAGCGGCGCTGCACCGAGCAGTCGCGCTCGCCGAGGTGGACGACCGCGCCGTGCTCGTCGGCGGCGATCTGCACCTCCACGTGGCGCGCGGCGGCGATGAAGCGCTCCAGGTACAGACGGTCGTCGCCGAACGCCGCGCCGGCCTCGCTGCGCGCCAGGCTGAGCAGCCCTTCCAGCTCCTGCGCATCGCGGGCCAGCTTGATCCCGCGACCGCCGCCGCCGCCGGCCGCTTTGACCAGCAGCGGGTAGCCGATGCGCTCGGCCACCTCGCGCGCCTGCTCGGCCGAGGAAACCTCCTCGCCGGGCAGGACGGGGACGCCGGCGCGGGCAGCCTCCTCGCGAGCGCGGAGCTTGTCGCCGCTCAGCTCGATCACCTCGGCGGGCGGGCCCACGAAGGTCAGGCCGTGCTCGCGGGCGCGCGCGGCCAGCCGGGGACTCTCGGACAAAAAGCCGTAGCCGGGATGGATCGCCGTACAGCTGGTTCCGAGCGCCGCCTGGACGACCACATCATCGCGCAGGTAGCTCTGGGCGGCCGGCCCCGGGCCGATGCACACCGCGCGGTCGGCCCGCCGCGCGGCCAGCCCGTGGCGGTCGACCTCCGAGAAGCCGACCACGGTCTGGAGCCCCAGCGTCTCGCAGGCGGTCACCACGCGCAGCGCGATCTCGCCCCGGTTGGCGACGAACACCCGCTTGACCCGCTTCACGCCGACTCCGGCTCGATGCGGAACAGCGGCTGGCCGTACTCGACGAGCTTGGCGTTCTCGGCGATCACCTCGGCCACGGTCCCGGCCACCCCGGCGGGCACCGAGTTCATCATCTTCATGACCTCGATGATGCACACGATCGTGTCGGGCTCGACGCGGTCCCCCACGTCAACGAACGGCGGCTTGCCCGGGGCTTCGGCCCGGTAGAAGGTCCCGAGCATCGGGGCGGGGATCGTGGTGTGGCCATCACCGGAAGCCGCCGGTTCGGGCACCGCGGACGGAGGGTCGGCGGGTGCAGGTTCCGGCGATGCCTTCGGTTGAGCGTCGCCGGAACCTGCACCCGTCCCGCCCCCCCTCACCACGTGGAGGGAGAAGCCATCGGTCTCGATCTGAAGTTCGGCGAGGTCCGACTCGTCGATGATCCGGAGGATCTCGCGGACGTCTTCGTCGCTCAGCGGCATGCTCAGTTGTCGCTCGGTTTGCCGGCGCCGAAGGTGCTCATGATCAACGACATCGCGGATTCGGCCTTGGGCGTCTCGGTCTTCTTGGCGAGCGCCGTGACCGGGCGCGTCTGGACGACGAACAGCCCCTCGGGGTCGTCGCGGGCGACTGCCCATTCGATGTCCTGGTGGCAGCCGAAGTAGCGCTCGATCTTGCGGGCCACGCCCACCAGGCGTTCGAGGGCGGGCGCGTCCAGGCAGCGAACGTCCTGTCGCTCGGGGGCGACGGCGACGCGGGCCGCGCCGTGGCCTGAGGGATCCGGCACGTACTGCACGTCCTTGGTGTGCACGTGCTCGCGCACGAGCTCGCGCGTGACCTTGCTGACCAGGTAGTCATCGGGGGTGACCTCGCCGCCGACGACGGCCAGCCCGAGGCCCCAGCTGGCGTTGATGGCCACCATGCTCGGATCGCCGCTCACGGGGTTACAGGTGAACATGACACCTGACACCTCGGCGTCGACCATGGACTGAACGGTGACTCCCATCGCTGGGGTATGTGCACGCTCGCCCAGGCGCAGCCGGTAGCTGATCGCCGGTGGGCTGAACAGGCTCACCCAGCAGTCGCGCACCGCCTCGCACACGTGCTCGGCGCCGCGCACCCACAGGTAGGTCTCCTGCTGGCCGGCGAACGTGGCGTCCTGGCTGTCCTCGCCGACCGCGCTCGAGCGCACCGCGACCGGCGGGTCGTCCGCGCCGAGCGCGGCGTACTGCTCGGCAACCTCGGTGCGTACGGAGCCGGGCACGGGGGCCCGCCGCATCGCCTCGCCGATCGTCTGGGAGGCCCGGCCGATCGCGTCTAGGTTCCCGACGGACAGGCCGGACAGGGCACGCGAGATCCGATCGGACAGCCCCGCCTCGTGCACGAACGCCTCGAACGCCGCGGTCGAGAGGGCGAACCCGGGCGGGACCGGAACCTCGGCCGCGAGCAACTCGCCGAGGTTGGCGCTCTTGCCGCCGAACCCCGGCTCGTCGCCGAGAGAGAGTTGATCGAGCGGCCGGACGAGCTGCGAGGTCACTACGCCTCCGAGACGGTGAGCACGGTGACAGTGCCCTCCGAGCCGTCGACCCTGATCGTCTGCCCCGTGCGGATGGTGCCGGTGGCGCGACCCGTGCCGACCACGGCGGGCAGTCCGTACTCGCGGGCCACGATCGCCGCGTGCGACATGACGCCGCCCACGTCGGTCACCGTGGCCTTGATCTTGGAGAAGATCGGGGCCCAGGCAGGCGAGGTCGAGCCGCACACGAGGATCTCGCCGTCGCGGACCTCGCCGATCTGACCCGCGGATTTGACCACCCGCGCGGTGCCCTCGACCACCCCCGGGGACGCAGCGGCGCCGTTCAGCACCGTGCCGCCCTCCACCTGGCGAGCCCACTCCTGAACGCGCTCGGTGGTCACCCCCCAGAGCATGATCGTCATCGGGTCGGTGACCGCCTGGGGGGTGACCCCGATGGCCGGCGGCGGCGTCCAGTCGTTCAGCTTCCGGAGCAGCTCCTTGCGCCGGGCGGCGATCGGCGGCCAGTGCTTGGGCCCGAGCGGAACGCCGCCGGTGGCCCAGCTGAGCACCAGCTCATCGAGTGCGCTCGCGACCTCGTAGCGGGAGAGGTGGAACACGTCCTCGCCGTCCTGCAGGAAGTCGTTACGGGCGAGCAGGGCGCCGAACTCGCGGATCTTGTTCCACCACCGGGTGAGGAACCAGTAGTCGCAGAAGAACTTGTGCTCCTCGACGTAGGGGAACACCGTGCGCGACAGGTTGAGCAGGTCGTTGAAGCTCCCGCGCGTCGCCTCGTCGAGCAGCCCCCCGTACTCCTCGGCCAGGCGGTCGCGCTCGCGCACGATCTCCTCGGTCGGACGGTCGATCTGCTCGCCGGACTGCAGCGCGCTGATGTGCCCGATGAGCGATGCATACGGGATGCTCGGATCATCGAGCCAGCTGCCGTAGTAGTGGTAGAGACCGTCCCCGGTGGCCATGTTGAACCACGGGTCCTTGACCTTCTCGAGCTCCTCGAGCCAGGCCCGGCCGGCGTCGCTCTGCATCAGCTCGGCGTCGATCTCGGACGGCGTGCGTCCCTGCACGAAGGCCGAGTCGACACCCGTCTCGATGGCCAGCCGGGCCAGCCGGCGCAGCTCGGCGTCGGGGCGGAACAGCAGCACGTCGATGCCGGCCACCATCTGGGCGATGTGCTGGTCCGGGATGTCGGGGAGGTGGCCCTTGCAGAATTCCACGAACGTCCCATAGGCGCCGTAGCCGAGCAGCAGGAACTCGAAGTGGTGCTGCCACATGAGATCGCTCAGGCGCAGGGCGCGGCCATAGGCGTTGAGCACCTCGTAGAAGGCGGTGTTGCGCTCATCGCCGAACGCGACCTCGTCGGACTCATACTCGGGCAGGTCGGGGACCTCGAGCTCGCCCAGCTCGCGGATCAGCGCCTCCATCTTGACCCGCCACTTGCCGTAGAGCTCCGCCCAGTTCTGGAAGTAGTAGCCGGCGCGCTTCTGGAAGAACTCGGCGCGCTCGGCGATCTTGGCCGGATCAGTGACCGGGTTGCCCGAGATGTAGATGTAGCCGTTGACGCAGCGGTAGTCGATGCCCATCGCCGGCGGCACGGCGAACACGCGGTTCTGCCACGAGCCCACCGCCTGGTAGGGCGAGTCGATGCAGATCACGTCGAACGCCGGCATGGGGACCGGGAAGTGCATCGAGTTCCAGAACCAGAACCGGTTCTCGTCGATCTCGCGCCGCCGTTCGTCGAACAGCGCGTAATAGGGATACATCTCCTCCCAGCCCTCGCACCCGGGCGGAGTCTCGATCTCGTAGGGGCTTGGAAACGCCCCGGCCTTCGGCGCTGTAGTTGCCATCCCTCTCGCCTTCCTCGCTCGCTCTCGGCTGTGGCGAGAGTCTAATCCGTGTGTAGTTGCCGTCCAGCGAACGGCTGTGCGCTGTGCATATGATTCGCACGATGGCGAGGATCGTGCTGGTACACGGGGCGTTCGGACGGGCGTCGGTGTGGGACCGGGTGGTGCCCGGGCTACGCGCGGCCGGACACGAGGTCCAGACGCTCGACCTCCCCGGGCAGGGCGACGATGACACGCCGGTGGCCGAGGTCACGCTCGATCGCTACGCCCAGCGCGTGTGCCAGGCACTCGGCGACGGACCGCCCGCGGTGCTGGTCGGTCACAGCATGGGCGGCATGGTGATCACCCAGGCCGCGGCCGACTGCCCGCAGAACATCGATCGCCTGGTCTACGTCGCCGCGTTCCTCCCGGCCGACGGCGAGAGCCTGATCGA
>JAFAYP010000040.1 GCA_019240305.1 Solirubrobacterales bacterium | reverse complement strand
GATGCGCCTATTGCCCTTGCCCGGCGTGTTTCAACCGCCCAGCGACAGCTACATGCTGGCCGACCAGCTGCGGCGCGAGCGGCTCGGACCGGGGGCGAGCGTGCTCGACCTGGGCACGGGCAGCGGGCACCTCGCGGTGGTGGCGGCGCTCGCCGGGGCATCCGCCGTGGCCGTCGACGTCTCGCTCCGCGCCCTGATCTCGGCCCGCCTCAACGCCGCGCTGAATGGCGTGCGGGTCACGGCGCTGCGCGGCGATCTGTTCGCGCCGGTGGCGGGCCGCCGGTTCAACGTGATCGTGTCCAACCCGCCCTACCTGCCCCACCCCGGCGAAGCGCTGCCACAGCGCGGATTGGCCCGCGCGATCGACGCCGGCCCACGAGGCCGTGCGTTTCTGGACCGGATCTGCGCCCAGGCGGCCGGGCACCTCGCACCACGCGGCGTCCTGCTCCTCGTCCACTCTTCGGTGAATGGGGAGCACGAGACGCTCCAGGCGCTTTTGTCCCACGGTCTGAGTCCCGAGGTCGTGTTCCGCCACCGGGGCGCGCTCGGACCCATACTCCAGGCTCGCGTCGATTGGCTGCGATCAGGAGGGATGCTGCTCGCGCACGACGAAGAGGAGATCCTCGTCATCCGGGCGCAGGCCCCCCGGTGACGGCGGCGTCGGTGGCGGGCTCTACAATTAATGCCAACGATGGCACCGCTCAGCGATGCGTCGCCAATCCGGGTTGCGCTGATCGACGACGACAGCGGTCTGTTGACCGTTCTCGAGCGCCGGCTCGGGGTGCTGCGCTGGGAGCTCGAGGTGCTCGCGTTCGCGCCCGATGCCGGGGCGCTGGCCGCGCGGCGGTTGCACGCGCTGATCGTCAATCCGCGTCTCACCGGTCTCGAGTACGTGGGGCGTGTCGCGGATGCTCTGCCAGGGCTGGCCCTGCTGGTGGTGAGCGCGCCGACCACGGTGGCCGACCGGGTGCGGGGGCTGCGAGCGGGCGCCGATGACTGGGTGACCAAGCCATGCCACCCCGAAGAGCTGCTGGCGCGGATCCAGGCGGTGTTGCGCCGGCGGCGAAGCGGGGATCTGCCGCAAGAGGACGCCACGATCCAGGCGGGCGAGCTCGCCATCCGCTCCGACCGCTACGACGCCTACGTCGGCGAGCAGCCCGCGTCGCTGTCACGCAAGGAGTTCGAGCTGCTGCGCCAGCTTGCCGTGGCCGAAGGTCGCGTGCTCGAGCGCGAGGACGTCTACCAGCGGGTGTGGGGCTACACGATGGTCCGCGGCGACCGCTCGGTTGACGTGTTCGTCCGCAAGCTGCGCTCCAAGCTCGAGGTGATCTCGCCGGGGTGGCGCTACGTGCACACCCACTTCGGCGTCGGCTACCGGTTCGCGCCCGAGCCAGTGGTCGAAGTGCGCGAGCCGGATCGCCCGCAGCTGCGTCCGGGCGAGCTGCCCGCCGCGGTACGCTGAGTTCGTGAACACGACCGTCCGCAACGTCCTGATCGTGCTGGTGATCGCTGCGCTGGTCGCGCTCGTCCAGGGTGGCGTGACCGCGGCGAACGTCGCGATCCAGGCCGTGACCCTGCTGTTCCTGGGCACGATCGTGTGGTTCTTGTCGCTGGCTTATCGCGAGCGGCGCCTCAGCCTGTACTCGCTGGGCGATGGGCGGCGGGCGATGCTCTACGTCGCGCTCGGGGTGGGCACCCTGACCCTGACCGCCACCTCGCGGCTGTGGGCCACGCCGGCCGGCTCGGTGGCATGGCTGGTTCTCCTGGCCGGCGCGGCCTACGCGCTGTTCGCCGTCGTCTGGTCGGCCCGGAAGTACTGAGAAACGGCGCTCAGCGGGTCACGCCCCTGCGGGCGACGGCCGGGCGGCGCACCCGGGGCACAGGCCCTCGAGCATGACGTGCGAGCTCTCGACCTGGAACCCGCGCTCGCGCAGGGTGACCTCGACGCTGTCCAGCTCCACGTCCTGGAGCTCTTGGCAGATCCGGCAGCGGAAGTGGTGGTGCGCGGACACGTTGGCATCGAAACGCCGCGGCCCGGGCCCTTCGACCAGGCCGAGCAGCCCGGCCTCGGCCAGCTCGCCCAGCGCGTTATACACGGTGGCTCGGGACAGCTCGGGGAGCTGGACGCGGGCCTGCTGGAAGACCTCCTCGGCACTGAGATGCGCGTTCGAGGCGTCCGCCCGCGCGGCGTCGGCAAACACGCTGTAGATCGCCCGGCGCTGGGCCGTGGCCCGTAGACCGTGTGCTCGCAACATCTGGGCAAAGCCGAGGTCGGCGGTGGTGGTCGAGTGCGACGCCATCGAAAACCCGCGACTCAGACTACCGAGGCGGCCCGACGCAGGATGCACACGGCCCACGCCCCGGCCGCGGGCCTATCCTCGATCGCATGTCCGTGGTAAGCGCAGATCGCCGCCGCGAGCTCCCCGATGAGCCCGGCGTGTACCTGTTTCGCAACGCGCGAGGCAAGGTGATCTACGTCGGCAAGGCGATCTCGATCCGCAAGCGGGTGGCCTCGCATTTCTCGAACCCGAGCACCCGGGGCGGTCGGGATCTGCTGGACATGATCGACCAGATCGAGGCGCTCGTCGTCCACACCGACACCGAGGCGCTGCTCGCCGAGCAGAACTTCATCAAGCAGTACAAGCCGCGCTTCAACATCCGCCTGCGCGACGACAAGTCCTATCCCTACATCGCGATCTCGCTCGACGAGGACTTCCCGCGGGTGTACTTCACGCGTGAGCGCCACCGCCGCGACCGCGCCTACTTCGGGCCCTACAGCAACGCCAAGCGGGTGCGCTCCACGCTCGAGGTCCTCGGCAAGGTGTTCATGTTCCGCTCCTGCGAGGGGCCCGAGCCGGGGCGGCGCAGCGGCTCGCCGTGCCTGGACTACTACATCAAGCGCTGTGAGGCCCCCTGCGTGGGCTACGTGAGCCGCGAGGACTACCGGCGGGGGATAGACGGCGTGATCGACTTCCTGTCCGGCCGCTACCGGGACATCGAGCGCTCGCTGGAGCACTCGATGCGCGAGGCGGCGGCCGAGCAGCGCTTCGAGGACGCCGCGCGGGAGCGAAACCGGCTGCGCGCGGTGCACTCGCTGCTCGAGCGACAGCGGGTGGCCAACCAGGCGGTGGGCACGCTCGACGCGATCGCCGTGGCGGTCCACGAGGGAGAGGCCAACGCCCAGGTGTT
>JAFAYP010000349.1 GCA_019240305.1 Solirubrobacterales bacterium | reverse complement strand
GGTTGGCGTCATCGGCCGCCATGTGATTGGGGACCACGTCGAGGATCACGCCCATGCCGGCGTCTCGCGCCGCCCCGGACAGCGCCCGCAAGGCATCCGAACCGCCGAGGTCGTCGGACACGCGGCGGGGATCGATCACGTCGTAGCCGTGCGTGGAGCCGGGCCGGGCCTGGAAGGACGGCGACAGGTACAGGTGCGAGATGCCGAGATCGCGCAGGTAGGGGACCAGCTCGCGCGCTGCGGCGAAGCCGAACGATGAGGTCAGCTGCAGCCGGTAGGTGGCGCGCAGCTCGGCGTTCACGCCGCTCGCTTGAGGACCACGATCGAGCGGGCGATCACCGCGACCTCGGTTCGGGCGCCGTGGCGCTCACTGCCGACCTCGGCCTCGGGGTCGGCGGTCGAGAGCTCGACTGCCCACTGCGCGCCGAAGCGCCGGCGCGGAAGCGTGAACGCGCGGTCCTCGGGCTCGGCATTGAACAGCACGATGAACGAGTCGTCCTCGAGCTCCTCGCCGCGCGGACCGGACGTGTCGATCTCCCTGCCGTTGAGGAACATCCCGAGCACGTGCTCCCCGTCCTGCCAGTCGCGGCGAGTCATCTTGTTGCCGTCGGGACGGAACCACCACACGTCCGGCAGGCCCGACTCCTTGACCTGCTGGCCGCGCAGGAAGCTGTCGCGCCGGAACACCTTGTGCTCGCGGCGCAGGCGGATCAGCCGCCGGGTGAAATCGCGCAACTGAGTCTTCTCCGGGGTGTCATCCCAGTTGAACCAGGAGATCTCCGAGTCCTGACACCAGCCGTTGTTGTTGCCGCACTGGGTGCGCCCCATCTCATCGCCGCCGAGCAGCATCGGCGTGCCCTGCGAGAGCAGCAGCGTGACCAGGTAGTTGCGCTGCTGGCGGGCGCGTAGCGCATTGATCTCCGGATCGTCGGTGTCGCCCTCGACGCCGTGATTCCAGGAGCGGTTGTCGTCGGTGCCGTCCTGGTTGTCCTCGCCGTTGGCCTCGTTGTGCTTGTGGTCGTAGGACACGAGGTCGCGCAGGGTGAACCCGTCGTGGGCGGTGATGAAGTTGATCGAGGCGAACGGGTCGCGGCCGTCGGCCTCATAGAGGTCAGAGGAGCCGGCCAGGCGCTCGGCGAACTCGCCGCAGTTGGCAAAGCCCCGCCAGTAGTCGCGCATGACGTCGCGGTACACGCCGTTCCACTCCGACCACAGCACGGGGAAGTTGCCGACCTGGTAGCCACCCGGTCCGACGTCCCAGGGCTCGGCGATCAGCTTGACCTGGGAGAGCACGGGGTCCTGGTGGATCACGTCGAAGAACGCCGAGAGCCGGTCGACGTCGAAGAACTCGCGGGCCAGGGCCGAGGCGAGATCGAAGCGGAAGCCGTCCACGTGGCACTCGGTCACCCAGTAGCGCAGCGAGTCCATGATCAGCCGCAGCACGCTCGGCTGGACCGGGTTGAGCGAGTTGCCGGTGCCCGTGAAGTCCATGTAGAAGCGTGGGTCATCGGGCATCAGCCGGTAGTAGGCGGCGTTGTCGACACCCTTGAACGACAGCATCGGACCGAGGTGATTGCCCTCGGCGGTGTGGTTGTAGACCACGTCGAGGATCACCTCGATGCCGGCGCGGTGCAGCGCCTTGACCATGCCCTTGAACTCGCGGACCTGCTCGCCCCGACGACCCGTGGCGGAGTACTCCGAGTGCGGGGCCAGGTAGCCGATCGTGCTGTAGCCCCAGTAGTTGCGAAGGCCCTTCTCGGCCAGGAACGACTCGTCGGAGATGTGGTGCACGGGCAGCAGCTCGACGGCGGTGACGCCGAGGTCGCGCAGGTAGGCGATCGCCGGCTCGGAGGCCAGGCCGGCGTAGGTGCCCCGCAGGTCCTCGCGCACCTCGGGGTGAAGCATCGTGAAGCCCTTGACGTGCGTCTCGTAGATCACGGTGTCGGCCCAGGGAATGCCCGGAGGTCGATCGCCCTCCCAGATGAACGCGTCGTCGATGACCACCGACTTGGGCATCGCCGCGGCGTCGTCCTCGTCGTCGGGCTCCAGATCGGCGTCCTCCTCGCCGGTGGGCACGTAGGGCAGAACGTTGGCGTCGTGGGCCCAGTCGACCACGCCGTCGATCGACTTGGCGTACGGATCGATCAGCAGCTTGCACGGGTTGAAGCGGTGGCCTTCGGTCGGGGCATAGCGGCCGTCGACCCGGAAGCCGTAGCGCTGCCCCGGCCCCACGCCGGGCAGGTAGCAGTGCCAGTTGAGCGCGGTCCGCTGGGCCATCTCGATCTGCGTCTCGTTGTCCTCCTCGTCGAACAGGCATAGCCGTGCGCCCTCGGCGTGCTCGGAGAACAGCGCGAAGTTGGTGCCGCCGCCGTCCCAGGTGGCCCCGAGGGGAAATGGCCGGCCGGGCCAGACCTCGTGCTCGCTCACCCGATCAGCGCCCCGGACATCGGCTTCAGCTCAACCGTCCCGGCTGTGATCGTCGTCTCGCCGTGCGTGACCAGCTCGACGTTCGTGCCGGCGCACCCGATGCGTCGGGGCTCCGAGCTGAAGTTGGCGATCAGCTCGAACCGACCGCGGCGCACCCGCAGCCAGCGCTCCTGCTCGTCGAAGTCGATCGCGTCCGGGTCCCCCGGCGGAAGCCGCCGCCGAGCCTCCAGCAGCCGCGCATACAAGCGACTGAGATCGGGGTCGGCGTGGCGCGTGAGCTTCGAGCGCTCGAATGTCTGCGGGTCCTGCGGATCGGGGATCTCCTCGGCCGCGAACGACGTGAACGAAGCGAACTCCGCGCGCCGGCCCTCGCGCGTGGCGTCGGCGATCATCTTGTCGATGTGGTCGGTGAAGAACTGAAACGGCGCGTTCTCGCCGTACTCCTCGCCCATGAACAGCAGCGGCACGAACGGCGCGAGCAGCGTGCAGAACGCGGCCAGCGGCCGGGCCGGCTCGGCAAGACGGTCGCCGAACGCGCGGTTGCCGACCTGGTCGTGGTTCTGGTCGAACACCACGAAGCGCTCGGCCGGCACGTCGTCGGCCGGCGCGCCGAAGCGCCGGCGGCGGAAGGTCGAGTAGTTGCCGTCGTGGACGTGGGGGCGGTGGAAGGCCTTGGCCAGGTCGGCGACCGTACCGAACTCCTCGTAATAGCCCTCGCGCTCATCGCTCACCAGCGTGCGCAGC
>JAFAYP010000281.1 GCA_019240305.1 Solirubrobacterales bacterium | reverse complement strand
GTGGTCAGCGGCGGGGTGCTCATCGCCGCGAACGGGATGTCGTCAAAGCCGACGACGCTTACCTCATCCGGCACCGCCACCCCCAACTCACCCAAGCGATGAAGCAGCCCGATGGCGATCAGGTCGTTATAGGCGAGCACCGCGCTGACCCCGGCCGCGAGCACCCGATCGGCCACCTCGGCGCCGCCCTCGAACTGAGGCGGCGTCGGCCCGAACACCACGGTCTCGATGCGGGCCGCGCGGCTGGCCGCCGCCAACCCCTTGTGCCGCTGGCGGTTTGACCACGAGTTGCGCGGACCGGACACGAACGCCACGCGCCGGTGGCCAAGCTCCGCCAGATGGGCGACGGCCTGCTTCATCCCGTCCGCGCTGTCGTGGGTGACCGCGGGCAGTCCCGGCACCGTCCGGCCGAGCAGCACGAGCGGCGGCGTTGCCGCCGACGCGGCGAGCCGCTTGGGGCTCATGCGCGGGGAGCACAGCACAATTCCGTCCACCTGCTTGCCCATGGCCCGGATCAGGGCAGCCTCCTCGTGCGACTGCTCCTGGCTGTCGGCGATGAACACCGCGTAGTCGGCTTGGTGAGCACGCGCCTGCGCTCCCTTGAGAACGGCATGGAAGTACGGGTTGCCGAGGTCGGGAACGACGAGGCCGATGTTTCCGGTCTTACCGGTGATCAACCCGCGGGCGGCGCGGTTGGGCTGGTAGCCCAGACCGCCCGCGGCGCTGAGCACGCGTTGGCGGGTCGCGTCGCGGACCGACGAGGGCCGGGTGAACACGCGCGAGACGGTGGCGACCGAAACGCCGGCCGCGCGCGCTACGTCGTGGATCGTCGTGGCCACTGTCGGCTCCCGACGCTCGGCGCTGCGGCGAGCGCTTTCAGGCTCTCCCTCCCTTCCCGGCGCGGACTCAATGCCAGCCCTGCCACCAGCCGCCGTTCTGCGTCGGGTAGCCGAAGCTCGGGAACCGGCAGCGCGGAACCGAGCCGTACCCCTGAATCGGGGTCACGCTCACGCCGGGGCCGGACGGGATCACGTTCGAGTTGTACACCCCAGCCTCGACGTAGTCAGACGTCTGCGCGGGGTTGTCGAGCTGGATGTGCTCGAGGTCGATCTGCAGCGGGTGATCGGCGTCATAGCCCTCGAAATCCGAGGTGGCACCGTGGGCGCTGCTCACGGCGACCACACCGTTCAGCACGATGTCGCGGACGGTCGGGATGATGTTCCCCCCGGAGGCATAGTGGGGATTGAAGTACAGCGGGTGCTTGATGCCGGTCATGCACACGTCGTGGTAGGTGACCTGCTGGGTCACCCCGCCGTACAGCGCGTCGCTCTTGATGCGGATGCCGTTGTCGTCGGTGGACACGTTGCCGAGGCTGTCGGTACCGCTCAGAGTGTCATCGCGCACCAGGATGTTGCTGATACCGGCGCCGGTCTGAGAGCCGATCGAGATCCCGTGCGTTCCGTAGCAGTGCACGTCGCGGACGGTGATGTTGCTCGACGGCGCGAGGCCCGCAATGCTCTTGATCGCGACGCAGTCGTCTCCGTCCTGGACCATGTCGTCATAGAGCGTGACGTCCGACTCGTCCTGCGGATCGATGCCATCGGTGTTGCGGGCCCGGGCGGCCGGAGTGTCGACCATCACGCCCCACACGGTCAGGCCGTAACCATTGGTGATGAGGATGTGATACATCGGCGAATCGTGCAGCTCGACCTGGGAGATGGTGAGGTCGTCGGCGCCGCTGGACTGGATGAGGCGCGGGTTGTTCTGGTTGCCGCCGGAGTGCGCGTCCTCGGCGAGCTGCCACCAGCTCTCGCTCCCACCCAGCATCGTCATCTCGCCACGCCCGTCGATCACGCCGAGGCTGCCCTTTGCACCGCGTGTCCCCATAACCCCGGCGTGGTTGCCGTCGATCGCGATGAACGGGCGGCATCCATCGGTGGCGTCGGCCGTGATCGTCCCGCACTGATTGCCGCCCGGGATCTGGTATGCGGTCGGGTCGAGCGAGGCATAGAGCGTGGCGCCGTCCGCCACGACCAGGGTCTCCCGGGAATGCACGTTCAGCGGAGCACTCAGGAACGAGTTGTCGTTGCCCGACGCGGCCAGGGTCACCGATCGGCCGGTTCCGGCGCAGGCATCAAGCGCGGCCTGGATCCGCGCGGTGTCCGGAGGACTGGCCTCGTCAGCCGGGCTGAACTGGCCGGTGCTCGAGCTCAGCTGGGCCGGCACCCACCGGCAGGGAAACGGCACCGCGGGACGGCCCACCCGACGGGGGTCGCCGCTGGCCAGCGGCGGCGAGGAGCCATCTCCCGACGTCGCCGATTGCCCGTGCGCCCGCGCCGCCGGCGCCAGCTGCCATCCGGCCAGTAGGGCCATTGCCACCAGCGCCAAGCCGAGCACCGCTGTCGGCCGGGCCCCGCGGCCCAGCCTCTTGACCTGGGGTGCCACCACGTGTCTCTCCCTCCGACGTACTCTATCGCCCCCGGCGGACGACTCACTGAAAAGGTTTTCAGACACAATGGCACGAGTGCCAGCGGCAGTCAAGTAGCCACTGGTCTTCCTCGGCGTACTATCCGCACCGTTAGTCGCTCATTGGTCCTGTGAGGAAGCCAATTCGCTCGTGAGCCCAGATCTCGCCCTCTCCCTCGGTCCACTCCACGTCGAGCAGGTCTACGAGCAGGTGGCTCGCCGGATCATGCAAGACATCCGCGCCGGCCTCCTGGCGCCCGGCCAGCGACTCCCCTCCGAGCGCGAGCTGGCCCGCCAAATGGAGGTCGGCCGCTCATCGGTTCGCGAGGCCATCGGCGTCCTCCAGGTCGACGAGATCGTCGAGACCCGGCCCGGCTCGGGTTCGTTCGTCGCGCTCGACGCACCCGAGCGGCTGCGCGCCGAGCCATCGAATGTCCTGCTCACCCACGACGCCAGTCCGTTCGCGGTGCTCGAAGCGCGCGAGGCCTTCGAGCCGGCGATCACCCGCTTGGCCGCGATGCGCCGCCGCCCGGACACCTTCGCCGAGCGGCTGCTCAATGACATGGAGCGCCTCTCGGACCCGGCCAATCCTGAGGAGCGCGGGATCTGGTCCGACGCCGACCGGCTGTTTCACCGCCAGATCGGCGCGATGACCGGCAACCCGGTCGTGGTCGCGCTCTACGACCAGGTCGCCGAGATCATGAATCAGCCACTGTGGCGGCGGCTGCGAGATGACTCGCTGGCCGAGCCGGGACGGATGCAGATCCACATCGCCGAGCACCGCATGATCTACGAGGCGGTCACCGAGGGGGACCTCGACGCGGCCGAGCTCTATGCCCGGCTGCACATCCGCAGGGTGCGGCGTTACATGGGCCTGGCCGATCGCACGCGGGCGGACGAGTGAGGACGACTCGCTACTTCACGGCGGTCGACTCGCACACCGAGGGCATGCCCACGCGCGTGATCACCGGCGGGCTCGGCCCTGTCCCGGGCGCGAGCATGCAGGAGCGCCGGCTCTACTTCCGCGACCATCTCGACGATCTGCGGCTCCTCCTGATGCGCGAGCCGCGCGGCCACGGCGCCATGTCCGGCGCATTCCTCCAGCCGCCCACCCGGCCGGACGCCGACTGGGGCGTGCTGTTCGTCGAGGTCTCGGGCCTATTGCCGATGTGCGGCCACGGGACCATCGGCGTAGCCACGGTGCTGGTCGAGACCGGGATGGTCGAGGTGACCGAGCCCGAGACCAGGATCCGCCTGGACACTCCGGCTGGCCTGGTCGAGGTCACCGTAAGCGTCTCGGGGGGGCGGGCCGAACGGGCGACCCTGCGCAACGTGCCCGCGTTCACCGCCGCCCTCGACGCCCGGGTGCGGGTGCGCTCGCTGGGCGAGGTGACCTACGACATGGCCTACGGAGGGAACTTCTATGCGCTGGTCTCGGCCGCATCAGTCGGGCTCGACCCGGTCCCCGAGAACGCCGACGTGCTGATCGAGCGCGGACTCGAGATCGCCGCCGCGATCAACGCCGGCGCCGAGCCGGTCCACCCGACGGACTCGGCGATCCGCGGCTGCAAGCACGTGGTGTTCCATGCCCCTGGCGACAACGGTGCTCATGCCCGCAACGCCACCGCGATCCACCCCGGCTGGCTCGATCGCTCGCCGTGCGGCACCGGTACCTCGGCGCGGATGGCGGCCCTGCACGCCCGCGGTGAGCTGGCGCTCGGACAGGAGTTCGTCAACGAGTCGATTATCGGCAGCCGCTTCATCGGGCGCCTGGTCGAGGAGGTCGCCGTCGGCACCACGCCGGCAGTGGTTCCCGAGGTCAGCGGCCGCGCCTGGGTCACCGGGATGGCCCAGTACCTGCTCGATCCCACCGACCCGTTCCCGACCGGGTTCGCGCTGTAGGAGTCCCGCGCCGGTGCGCGTGATCGTCATCGGGGGTGGCGCCGTCGGCCTGTGCGTCGCCGAGGCGCTCAGCGCCCGCGAGTGCGAGGTGACCGTGCTCGAGCGCGAGCGCTGCGGCACAGGCGCCTCGGCCGGCAACGCGGGCTGGATCACGCCCTCGCTGTCAACCCCGGTGCCGGGACCGGGGGTGATCCCCATCTCGCTGCGCTGGCTCGTCAACCCGTCGGGTCCGCTGTGGATCCGCCCGACGCTCTCGCCGGCCATGCTCGAGTGGATCGCGCGGTTCATGCTGAGCTGCCGCCGGCCGGTCTATGCCCGCGGCCTGATCGCGCTCCAGCACGCGAGCGCGCAGGCGATCGGCGCCTTCGACCGGTTGGCCGCGCGCGGCGTCGAGTTCGAGTACCACGACGAGCCGCTGCTGTACCCCTGCTTCGAGCCATCCGAGCTCGAGCATGTGTGGCACGTGGCCGAGGAGCTTCGCCAGGCGGGCTCTCCTCAGCGCATCGAGCGGCTGGCGCCCGACGAGCTGCGCGCGCTCGAGCCCGGCGTGGCCCCCGACGTGCTCGGCGGAGTGATCGCTTACGGTGAAGCGCGCGTGCGTCCCGAGCGGCTGACCGCCGCGGTCCATCAGGCGCTGAGCGCGCGCGGCGTCGAGGTGCTCGAAGGCGCGCGGGTGACGCGCCTGGGCAGGGACGGGGCGCACTGGCTTGCGGCAGGTCCCGGCCGGCCCACCACACGCGGTGATGTCGTGGTGATCGCCAGCGGAATAGCCTCGGCCAACCTGTTGGCCGAGCACGGGATGCGTCTGCCCATTGCGGCCGCCAAGGGATACAGCCGCACGTTCGCGCTCGATCCGACCGGGCCACGCCGACCGGTCTATCTCGAGAATCCCAAGGTGTCGATCAGCGTGTACGACGAGGGCGTGCGGGTGTCGGGCACGCTGGAGCTGGGTGCCACCGACCTGTCCCTGTCGGCCCGTCGCCTGGAGGCGATCACGACGGCCGCCCGGCGCGCCCTGCCGGGCTGGCGCATGCCGGCCCGACCGCGGGACTGGGCAGGCATGCGCTCGCTCTCGCCCGACGGGCTCCCCTACATCGGTCCCGTGCCCGGCCTCGAGAACGTGCACCTGGCCACCGCGCACGCGACGCTCGGCATCACGCTGGCGCCGGTGACCGGTGAGCTGCTGGCCGGATGCGTGCTCGACGGCGCGCGCGGCGGGCTTCTGAGTGCGTTCGATCCGGCGCGCGTGCTGCGGCGGTCACGCTCGGGTTGAGCGCCTTACGAGCAGCCGACGGCCAGCGCGTTTTCGGTGGCCAGGCGAATCTGGGCCTCCTGCTCCAAGCTCAGCGTCTGGCGCGGCTCTCGGCAGGGACCGCCGTAGCGGCCGGCTAAGTCCATCGAGAGCTTGATGGCCTGGACGAACTCGGTCTTGGAATCCCAGCGCAGCAGCGGATGGAGCATGCGGTAGAGCGGGAGGGCGCGATCCAGCTCATGGGCCACGCACGCCTCGTAGAGCTCCACGCAGCTGGTCGGCAGCGAGTTCGGGAAGCCGGCGATCCAGCCGACCGCGCCGGCCAGGATCAGCTCGAGCAGCACGTCGTCAGCGCCCACCAGCAAGTCGAGCTCGGGAACGAGCTCGGCCAGCTGGTAGCCGCGCCGGGTGTCCCCCGAGAACTCCTTGACCGCCACGATGCTTCCGTCTGTGTACAGCTGGGCCAGGAGCGGCGGGGTGAGGTCGACCTTGGTATCGATCGGGTTGTTGTATGCCACGATCGGCAGCCCGGCCCTGGCAACCTCGGCGTAGTGAGCCCGCACCGCGCGCTCGTCGGCCCGGTACGCATTGGGCGGTAGCAGCAGAACGGCATCGGCACCCGCCTCGGCCGCTTGCTCGGCCCAGGCACGAGCCTCGCGCGCGCCGTACGCGGCTACGCCGGGTACGACGTGAAACCCGTCGGGTGCAGCCTCGACCGCGGTCCGCACGACCGCCGCCCGCTCCTCATCGCTCAGGACCTGATACTCGCCGAGCGAGCCGTTGGGGGTCACGCCGTGACACCCGTTTTCGGCCAGCCAACTCACGTGCTCGGCGTACCGATCGAGATCGACCGCGAGCTCGTTGTCG
>JAFAYP010000257.1 GCA_019240305.1 Solirubrobacterales bacterium | reverse complement strand
CGCATGAACCTCGGACTCGAAGGCCGCACCGCACTCGTGCTCGGCGCCTCCTCGGGACTGGGGCTGGCCAGCGCTCAGGCGATACGCGAGGAAGGCGCGAACGTTGTCATGTTCGCCCGGCGCGAGCAGTTGCTGTACGAGGAAGCGGAACGGATCGGCGCCACCCCCGTGGTCGGTGACATCCGCGACGCGGCCGATCTCGAGCACGCGGTCGAGGCCGCGAGGGACGCGTTCGGGGGGCTCGACATCCTCGTGCTGGGCGGCGGCGGCCCCCCGCCCGGCACCGGCGAGGCGGTCACCGACGAGTCGGTACTCGACGCGTTCGATCTGATGATGCGGCCGGTGGTGCGGCTGGTCAACCTGGCCCTCCCCCACCTCCGCGCCGGCGGGCAGGGCCGGATCATCGGTATCTCGTCGATCTCGGTTCGCGAGCCAATACCGAACCTGGCTCTATCGAACGCGATCAGACCCGGCGTGTGGGGCTACCTGAAGACCCTGTCCCGGGAATTCGGGCGTGACGGGGTCACGGTCAACGCCGTCGCCCCCGGCCTGATCGCCACCGCGCGCGTCACCGAGCTCTACGGCCCCGACCCGCCGCCCTCGGCCGTCGAGGACATCCCGGTCGGGCGGTTCGGCACCCCGCGCGAGCTCGCCGCAGTCGTGTGTTTCCTCGCCTCGGCGCGGGCCTCCTACGTGAACGGGTGCCTGATCCCGGTGGACGGCGGGATCAGCCGCTCGTCGTGAGAACCGGCGCGCGAGGGGGCAGCGGCCCGGCCCTCAACGCAGCGCCCGTCGCTCCAGCATCCAGCTTCCCAGCTCGGCGGCCGGCACCGGCCGGCTGAGGTAGTAGCCCTGGGCCGCGGTGCAGCCGAGCGCCCGCAGGCGATCCCACACCTGTTCGTTCTCGACTCCCTCGGCAACCACGTCGAGCCCCAGGTTGCGACCCAGATCGATCGTCGACTTCACGATCGTGGCGTCGTCCTCGTCCTGGTCCATGTTCATCACAAACGACCGGTCGACCTTGATCTCGTTGACCGGTAGGCGCTTGAGGTAGGCCAGCGACGAATAGCCGGTGCCGAAGTCGTCGATCGACAGGCGGATGCCCATCTCCGACAGACGCTCCAGGATCAGCCTCGTGCGCCCTGGGTCGGTCAGCATCGCCGACTCGGTGATCTCGAACTCGAGCAGCGCCGGCGAGACGCCCCAGCGATCGAGCAGTCCCGCCACCTGGACCGGAAACTCCCCGTCGACCAGGCTGCGGGCGGAGAGGTTCACCGCGATGGCCAGGGTCAATCCGCCCTGGATCCAGGCTCGGCACTGTCTGAGCGCCTCGTCGATCACGTACTGGGTCAGCGGCTTGATCAGCCCGGTCTGCTGAGCCATGGGGATGAACTCGTCGGGTCCGACGAGGCCGCGCTGCGGGTGCTGCCAGCGCAGCAGCGCCTCGACCGCGTGCACGGTGCCGTCGGTCAGGATGGCCTTGGGCTGGTAGTAGAGAACGAGCTCGCGCTGGTCGAGCGCGCGGCGCAGCTCGCCCATCAGCGTCACGCGCGGCGCACCGTGCCGGATCACGTCGGCGTCGTAGAACGCCCATCCGGACTTCTCTTCCTTGGCGTGGTACATGGCCGCGTCCGCGCAGCGCAGGAGCGTCTGGACGTCCTCGCCGTCCTCGGGATACAGCGCGATTCCGATCGACGCCTCGAGCGAGAGCGACAGGCCGTGCAGGGCCACCGGCGCCTCGATCGCGTCCCGCATGCGCTGCACCGCGTGGAGCACGTCCTCGCGCGAGCCGACCTGCGCCAGCAACGCCCCGAACTCGTCGCCGCCGAGCCGGGCCACGGTATCGGTCACCCGCAGGGCCTCCTCGAGCCGACGGCTCAGCTCGACCAGCAGCTCATCGCCCGCCGCGTGGCCGAGCGAATCGTTGATCTCCTTGAAGCCGTCGAGGTCGACCACCACCACCGCCGCGCGCGCATCGTCCCGGCGGCGGGGGTTCACGGCGTGG
>JAFAYP010000231.1 GCA_019240305.1 Solirubrobacterales bacterium | reverse complement strand
CCTGGCCGGCAACGCCCGCCCAAGCGACCTGATCACCGTTCACCGGGCGATCCTAGTGAAACGCGCGAGCAAGAATGAAACCGATGACACCCCATCGGCCAGGCGGTACTGGACGAGCTCGAGCCGACCCATCGCCCGCGCCCGCTTCGCTGCCAGTTCGAAGCATCCGTCGCGATGAAAGCCCTCTGTCGGACTCGAACCGACGACCCCTTCCTTACCGTGGAAGGTCCAGGGTTTAACCAGCGTTCATGGACGCTCGCGGACGGACACGAAATCCCTGCAAATAGCCGCTGCTCTCGGCGTTTCGGCTTCCGAATCCCCAGGGCTGAACGAGCGCACCACCGGCGTGTGACGTGCCGGTTGGGACCCGTTTCAGCGCGGCCATCTGCCTCGATCGGATCCCGTGATGAGTCAGCCGGGATCCACCAAGGGCCTGCCTCCGGGTCCGGCTCGGCCTGCGTCTACTACCGGCGGGCCGTACGGGAGCGCCGCTGCACTGGCTGCGCGACACTCCCGGGCTGGCGGTCGGCGAGGTCAGCATCGAGCGACAGCACCGCCAGCTGCCGGCGGACGAAGAAGTCGGCCAGCTCGTCCAGCCGTAGGGTCCCGCGCGGCCGGTACCAGTGCCAGACGCTGTTGTAGAGCCCGAGCAACGCGCGCGTCAGCAGGCGGGGGTCAGTCCGGGGAACCAGACCCTGCTCCATCCCCCGCACAAGGAAGGTCGCCCACGCGAACTCTATGTCGCGGGTCCTCGCGCGCGCCAGCTGGCGAGCCTCTTCCTCGCGCCGGGACTCTCGGGAGATGCCCACCAGTCCCTGCTCCGCCACGAGCACCCGGTTGCGCAGCACGTCTTGGTCGGTCAGCTCGTATCCGGAGCGCAGGACGAGCACCAATGCGTCGAGGAAGTCGTCGTGCTCGGCGGTGATCCGCTCGAAGTCCGACTGAAACGACTCGAGCGCCTCGGCCATGATCACGTACAGGCAGTGCAACTTGGACTCGAAGTAGTGATAAAGGGCCGTCGATCCAATACCGACGGCCGCGGCCACGTCGGCCCATTTCGTGTCCTCGTAGCCGTGCTCGCCGAAGTACGCGGTCGCCACCTCGAGGATCCGCTCGCGCTTGCTGCGTGACGAGGTCCTAGTCGGTGGCTGTGTTTGTCTTGCGCGGGTGGCCTGGCGGGGCGCCGGCACGGCTGCCTCCAGCTCGTCGGGACGGCTCGATCATACGCTCAGCTGATGTCGGTTCGGCGCAAAGCCCGCCGCGTCGTATCGCCTGCGGAGTTCGCGCTTGAGCACCTTCCCGGTGGGCGTGCGCGGGAGATCGGGGACGAGCTCGACGGTGCGGGGGAGCTTGTAGCCCGCCAGCCGCGGGCGGGCGAACTCGACCAGTGCCTCGGCCGAGAACCCAACACCCGGCCGCGTCACCACAAGCGCGGTCACGCGTTCGCCCCATCGTTCGTCGGGGACGCCGATCACCGCGACGTCGGCCACGTCGGGGTGCTGCGAGAGGATCTCCTCAACCTCGATCGGGTACACGTTCTCACCACCGGACACGATCATGTCCTTGATCCGATCGGTCAGGAACAGGTAGCCGTCCTCGTCCACGTAGCCGCCGTCGCCGGTGCGGAGCCATCCCTCACCGGTGAGGGCCGAGGCAGTCTCCTGCGGCCGGTTGAAGTAGCCACGCGTGACGTTCGGGGCGCGCAGCCACACCTCACCGACCTGGCGAGACTCGAGGCGGGCACCGGTCATCGGGTCGGCGATCCGCAGCTCCACCCACGGATAGGGCGACCGACCGACCGCAGCAGATGCTCGCGCGGCCCGTCCGGATCGTGATCGCCGGGGTCGAGCTGGGTGATCGCCCCGGTCGTCTCGGTCAGGCCATAGATGCCGAACAGCGAGCACCTGAAGGTTCGCAGCGCTGCCTTCAGCACAACCGTGGTGATCGGGGACGCGCCGTAGGCGATCGACCTGAGCGCCGAGAAATCCCGCTCGCCCTCGGCGGGGATTGCGGTCAGCATCTGCAGCATGGTGGGCACGAACACGGCGTTGGTAACGCGCCGGCGCTCGAGCAGGTCGAGTACCCCCGCCGGGTCGAAGCCCCTAACGAGGATCGTGGTCGCTCCATTCCACAGGCCAACGAACGCCCAGCCGATCCCGCCGATGTGGAACATGGGCAGCGGCGTCAGGCTGACCGACGTCTCGTCGAACTGCCAGCGTGGCGAGGTCTCCGCGGCGGCGGCCAGGTTCCGGTGCGTGGTCAGCACGCCCTTCGGGCGGCCGGTGGTTCCGGACGTGTACATCTGCACGACGACATCGCTCGCCGCGCCGCGCACGCCGGGGTCTGCCGGCGAATGGCTCGCCAACCACGCGTCGTAGCCCTGGGGAGACTGATCGCCCACCACGACCAGCCGTGGCCGCGCGGGCGCGTGCGCGACCAGCTCGCGCGCGACCGCGGCGACACGGCCCCCGGCGATCAGCACGGGTGCGCGGCAATCCGCCAGCACGGCCGCGAGCTCAGGTGGGGACAGACGCCAGTTCATTGGGACGAGCACCGCGCCGAGCTTGGCGACGGCGAACAGCAGCTCCGAGGTTGTCCCGCGTGGCGTAGAAGTTGAGGTGGCGGTCCTCCCGCCCTCGTCCGCTGCTGTTGGCAGCGTGTAGGGCGATTCAAGTCCATTCGTCGGAGTTCGAGCTCCGGCGACGAGAACAGGAGGAACCGCCATGCAGACCGTA
>JAFAYP010000170.1 GCA_019240305.1 Solirubrobacterales bacterium | reverse complement strand
CAGGACGGCGCTGCCGTCGTCGATCGCGGTCGATGCCCTGACGTGGGTGCCGGGCGGCGTGTGGCGGGCGGCGTTCTCGATCAGGTTCAGGGTCAGGCGATGCAGCTCGTCGCGAACGCCCGGCACCACCGCCGGCTGCGCGTCGATCGACAGTTCGTGGTCCTCGGCCATCGGTCCGAGCTCTGAGGCCGCCTCGAGCAGGACGTCGGCGAGATCGGTGGGACCGCGGGGCTGGGAGCGCCGGGCGTCCGCCCGGGCGAGCAGCAGCAGGTCCCCCACCAGCCGTCGCATCCGCCGGGCCGAGCGCAGGGCAGCCTGCGCGGTGTCAGCCTGTTCACCTCCGAGCTCCTCGGCCAGCAGCTCGAGATTGGCCAGCAGGCTGGTCAGCGGCGTGCGCAGCTCGTGCGACGCGTCGGCCACGAACTCCCGCTGGCGCTCGAGTGCGGCGTGCGTTTCCGTCCGGGCGGCGTCGAGCGACCCGAGCATCCCGTCGACCGTCACGGCCAGCTCGGCCACCTCGTCCTCGGACTCGGGCTGGGGCACTCTCAGAGTGGAGTCGCGGGTGCGCTCGATCTCGCGCACCGCCGCCGTCAGCTGCCTGACCGGCCGCATCGCGCGCGCGGCGGTGGCGAGCCCGCCCAGCAGCGCCAGGACCGTGCCGCCGAGCACGCCGAGCAGCAGGATCACGCGCACGCGAGCCAGTGTGTGGTCGACGTCCGAGACCGGCCGCGCGTAGAGCAGCCACACCGTGCTCGGTTTCACGTTCAGCTGCTGCGCGATGACCTGGTAGCCCTCCTCCTCGAAGGTCCCCTCACTGGTCGGGAGCGGGAACGCCGGGGTGGCGGGGATGAACTTCACCCCCTTCACCCGCACGTTGGTCTGGTCGCAGAGCACCACGCCGGCCTGGTTGAAGATCCGGATCTGGACGTGCTCGGCGGTGGCGAAGTCCTTCAGCCTGACCGTCTGGTTGCAGTCCAGAAAGCCGCTGTTCGCCTTCCATCTCAGGTGCAGATCCTGCGCCAGCTGGTCGGAGTTGCTGCGCACCTCATTGTTGAACTGGCCGCGCACCTGGCGGTCGGTGAGTACGCCGACGATCGCCGCGAACGAAGCCAGGATCACGCAAGTGAGCATCGCCGAGCCTCCGGCGAGGCGCCACTTGATCGGGATCCGCCTATACGCGAAGAACGTAGCCCGCGCCGCGGATCGTGTGTAGGAGCCTCGGCTCGCCACCCGCTTCCAGCTTCCTCCGAAGGTTCGACACGAACACTTCGATCGTATTGGTCATCGAGAACGGGTCATAACCCCACACCTCGTCCAGCAGCCGCTGGCGTGAGATCACGATTCGTTCGTTGCGCATCAGATACTCGAGCAGCTCGAACTCGCGCTGAGTCAGGTCGACCGCACGTCCACTTCGTGTGACCTCGTGCGTGTCCGGGTTCAGCTTGAGATCGGCGATGGCCAGGGCCGCCTGTCCGCGCGGCGGACGGCGCCGGAGCAGCGCGCGCAGCCGGGCCAGCAGCTCCTGGCGCTCGAACGGCTTGACCAGGTAGTCATCAGCGCCGGCGTCCAGTCCCTCGACCCGTGCCTCGACGCCATCGCGGGCGGTCAGCACCAGGATCGGCACGTCATCTCCGCTGTGGCGCAGGGTCTTGGCGACGTCGACGCCGTCGAGGCGGGGCAGACCCAGGTCGAGGATCACCAGGTCGGGCAGGAACCCGGTCGCCTCCTCCAGTGCGGAAACACCGTCACCGGCGATCCTCACCTCGTAGCCCTCCATGCGCAGCGAGCGCTGGAGCACCTGGGCGATCGCGTCGTCGTCCTCGACCACCAGCACGCGCGGTGTCCGTTCGTAATCGACCATTTCCGTCCTTCAAATGGTACGTCGGCGCAGGCGCGTGGCAGGAAGGTGCGGCCGGGCGTCGAAGGCATGTCTCCCGACATGGCCGCACGCAAGCGCTCCAAGACGCCGCCCAAGCGCGCGACGCGCTCGCTGCTGGCTGTCCGTCCCTCCCTTCACCTGCCGCGCCCCGCGCCGCTCGAGCCACACCACGTGGACATCCTCGCGCTGGGCCTGATCGCGCTCGGGATCCTCCTCGGCGGCGTGGCCTATGTGGGCTGGGACGGCGGCACGCTGGGCAACGGAGCGGTGACCGGGCTGCGCTTCGTGCTCGGCGCCCTCGGCTACGTGGTCCCGGCCGCGCTGCTGATCAGCGGTGCGTTGGTCCTGGCCCGGGAGCTGCGCCCGCCGGTTCGTCCGCTGCGCACCGGCCTGCTCTGCCTCACCGCGTCGACCACGCTGGCGCTGGCCGCCGGCACGCTCGGGGTGGGCCCGGGCGGCGCGCCGGCGGGAGAGTTCTGGCGGGCCACGTCCTTCGAGAACCGCGGGGGGATCCTGGGGCAAGCGTTGCTGTGGGTGACCTCGCATCTGATCTCGACCGTCGGGGCCGACATCCTTGCCGTGTTCCTGTTCGTCGCCGGCCTCATCCTGGTCACCGGCGCCGGGGTGGCCGGCGTGGTGCGGACCACCCGGGCTGGGGTGGCCGGCACCACCCGCGTGATCCGCCGCTCCACCGAGGGCATGAGCGCCCCGGCGACCCGGCGGCCGGCCACCGCCGCGGCTCGCATGCGCTCGCCCGGGGCCTTCGAGGAGGAGTCCGCACAGCCGCTGCTGCCACCCGAGCCCGACACCTCCGAGCTCGTGGTGCGGGCGACCCACGTCGAGGCGCCGCCCATCTCCGAGCTGTTCGGCGGCTCCGAACCGGATGAGCTCGAGCCCGAGGCCGAGGATCCCGACCCCGAGCCGATTGGCGGGCGTTCCTCCTCGGAGGAGCCCGAGCGGCCCGATCCAGATCCCGACGAGCTCACGCCGCAGGGCCGCTACCGCGCCAGCATCACCGATGACCCCGCGTTCGTGTGGCGGATACCGTCGTCACGGTTCCTGGTCCGCGCCACGGGCGAAGCGGCCAAGCCCGACACCGCCGGGCAGGAGCAGGTGGCGGCAACGCTGATCGAGACCCTCGGTCACTTCGGGATCGAGGCCAAGGTGATCGGGCGGGTGACCGGCCCGCACATCACTCGCTACGAGCTTCGGCTGGCCCCCGGCACCAAGGTGTCCAAGGTGGCGCAGCTGAAAGACGACCTGGCCTATGCCCTGGCCGCCACCGAGATCCGGATCCTCGCGCCGATTCCGGGCAAGCAGGCGGTCGGGGTGGAAGTCCCCAACGCCCGCCGGCGGATCGTGCACCTGGGCGACGTCTTCCAGGACCCCCCGTCCGACTGGTCGCCGCTGACCGTGTGGCTGGGCAAGGACATCGCGGGGCGCGCGATCGGCGCCGACCTGGCCAAGATGCCCCACCTCCTCGTCGCCGGCACCACCGGCGCGGGCAAGTCGGCCTGTGTGAACGCGATGCTGTGCAGCGTCCTGTTGCGCGCCACCCCCCACGAGGCTCGCGTGGTGCTGGTCGATCCCAAGCAGGTCGAGCTCAACCACTACGAGGGGATTCCCCATCTGCTGACCCCGGTCATCACCAGCCCGCGGATGGCGGCCAACGCGCTCCAGAACCTGGTCAAGGAGATGGAGCAGCGCTACGGGACGATGTCGCTGGCCCGGACCAGGTCGCTACCGGAGCTCAATCGGGCTCGGGAGCGCCGGGGCGAGCCGCCGCTGCCCTACATCCTCTGCGTGATCGACGAGCTAGCCGACCTGATGATGGTCGCCCCGGCCGACGTCGAGGACTCGATCATCCGCCTGGCCCAGAAGGCGCGCGCGGTGGGGATCCACCTCGTGCTCGCCACGCAGTCTCCGCGAGTCGACGTGATCACTGGCATGATCAAGGCCAACGTGCCCTCGCGCATCGCGTTCGCGGTCAGCTCGCAAACCGATTCCCGCGTCATCCTCGACCACAACGGCGCCGAGTCGCTGCTCGGTCAGGGCGACATGCTGTTCTCCCCGGTCGGCTCGAGCAAGCTCCAGCGGATCCAGGGCGCCTACATCGACGAGGAGCAGATCGCCGAGCTGACCGAGGCGTGGCGCCGCCAGGGCGAGCCCGAGTTCCAGGAGGAGCTGCTCGAGGAGGTCGCCTCCGACGGCGGTTCGTCGGGCTCGGAGGACTCGGAGTTCAACCCAGACGAGGATCCGCTGCTGGATGAGGCGATCGCGCTGGTGGCGCAGATGGGAACCGCCTCCACCTCGATGCTCCAACGCCGGCTGCGCCTCGGCTACACGCGCGCGGGGCGGCTGATCGACATGCTCGAGCGCCGCGGCATCATCTCCGGCTACGAGGGCTCCAAGCCGCGCCAGGTGCTGATCACCGAAGCCGACGTGCCGCGCATCCTGGCCCACCTGGCGGAGGCCGATGCTCCGAGTGTCCCGCCGCCGGTGCGCGTTCCGGACGACGCCGACGAAGCACCCTGACTCCATTGCGCACCCGGCGCTCCGAACGCGAGAGACGTCCGGTTGGACCTTCGTCCGACGCTAGCCTTCGCAGGCGGATGGCGGATATCGGCACCACACTGCGCGAGGCGCGGATCCGCGCGCGAATCGACATCACCGAGGTCGAGACGCGAACGAAGATCCGTGCCAAGTACCTGCGCGCGATCGAGAACGAGGAGTGGGACCTGCTTCCCGGCCCGGTCTACGTCAAGAGCTTCCTGCGCACCTACGGCGATTTCCTCGGGGTCGACAGCCGGCTGCTCGTCGACGAGTTCAAGCGCCGCTACGAGCGCCCGGCCGACCAGGACCTGCGGCCGATCAGCTCGCTCGGGCGCGAACGCGAGCGCCGGCGCCGCCGCCCTCGGCTCGGCCCGGTGGGCGTGATCGTGGTGGCGCTGGCCGCGGTGGCGGTCGCGCTCTACCTGGTCGGCACCTTGAACAAGACCTCCACCTCGACCACCTCCACGCCGTCGAACTCTGTGGCCAGCCGCTCTTCGAGCACGTCGACGTCGCACACCACCACCCCTCACCACTCTCACACCACGCCCTCGCCACCACCGCAGCAGCCGAAGCCCAGACCCACCACGGTTACCGTGAAGCTCGTGCCCACGAGCCCGGTGTACGTGTGCGTGGAGGACGGCAACGGCAAGCGTCTGATCCCGGGGGTGACCTACGCGGCCGGGGAGGCCGTTCCCACCGAAACCGCCAATAAGCTGCTGATCACGCTGGGTAACAGCGCGGTGCAGATGAAGGTCAACGGCAAGACCGTGCCGGTGGGCCCCGGCGCGCCGGTCGGATACGAGCTCACGCCCTCAAAGATGACTCCGCTCCCCGCGGGTCGGCTCCCCACCTGCGCATGAGTCCCTCGGCGGCACCCGTCCGGGCGGGCATCCTGGTCACCGGCACCGAAGTGCTGACCGGGATCATCGCCGACCGCAACGGCCCGTGGTTGTCGCAGCGGCTGGTCGAGGAAGGCGTCGACGCCGCGATGATCCAGATCGTCGGCGATCGCCCCGAGGATCTGATGGGCGCCCTTCGCTTCATGGCCGACGCCGGCATGGCGCTGATCGTGACCAGCGGCGGGCTCGGGCCGACCGCCGACGACCTCACCGCCGAGATCGTCGGCGAGTTCACCGGGCGCGAGATGGTGCTCGACGCAGAGCTCGAGGAGAAGATCGCCGAAATCCTGCGTCCGTTGATGAGCCGCTGGCCGAATCTCGATCCTGGCGCGATTCGCGAGGCCAACCGCAAGCAGGCGGTGGTGCCGGTGGGCGCGACGGTGCTCGACCCGGTCGGCACCGCGCCGGGACTGGTGGTAGCACCGGCCTCGGGGTCCGGCCCGACCGTGGTGGTCATGCCCGGGCCGCCCCGCGAGCTGCACGAGATGTGGGAGAAGGCGGTCGCCACCGAGGCGTTTCGCAGCGCGATCGCGGGGGCGGTCAGCTACCGGCACGGGGTCATGCGGTTGTTCGGCATTCCGGAGTCCGAGATCGCCAACACCCTGCGCGATGCTGAGTCCTCCGGCGTTCAGCTCGATCCCCTGGAGATCACGACCTGCCTGCGCCGCGGTGAGATCGAAGTCGCCACGCGGTACGAGGCTCCCGACGAGGCGGCCTACTCGGCCTTTGTGGATTTCGTGGCCCGGCGTCACGGCGAGCAGCTGTTCTCGCCCGATGGGGCGACCGTCGACGAGCAAGTGGCTTCACTGCTGACGCAGTCAGGGCGCACGGTGGCCGTGGCCGAGTCCTGCACCGGTGGGCTGATGTCGGCCCGGTTGACCGAGCTGGCCGGTTCCTCGGCTTACTTCCTCGGGGGCGCGGTCGTCTACTCGAACGAGGCAAAGGCGGCGCTGGCCGGGGTCGACCCCGAGTTGATCGAGCGGTTCGGTGCCGTTTCGACCGAGGTGGCGGACGCGCTTGCCGCCGGCGCCGCGGCGCGCTTCGGCGCGGATGTCGGAATCGGGATCACCGGGATCGCCGGACCGGGTGGCGGCAGCGAGGACAAGCCGGTGGGCACCGTCTGCTTCTCGGTCTGCTCGGACGACGGCGCGCGCTTGACGCGGCGGGCGCGGCTGCCGGGAAGCCGTTCGGACATTCGCGAGCGCTCGACGACCGTGACCATGCACCTGCTGCGGCGGCTTCTCCTGGGCGAGGGGATCACCACGGTGCCCACGCAGGCGGCTGGCAGCGGCGACCGGGCGTGAGCTCCGCCGAACCTGCGCGCTCCGCGGGCTCGACCGCTGAACGTGCTCGCCTGTTCGTCGCGCTCGAGCTGCCGGCGGCGGCCCGCGACATCCTGGCCAAGTGGCGCTCGGCCACGCTGCGCGAGACGCCTGCGCTGCGCCCGGTCCCGGTCGAGCATCTGCACGCGACGGTGTGCTTCCTCGGCTCGCGCCCGGCCGCCGAGATCGAGCCGATCGCCGAAGCGTGCGGGGTGGTGGCGGGGGAGCCCGTCGCCGAGTCGCGCCTGGGTCAACCCGTGTGGCTGCCGGCCCGACGTCCGCGCGTGCTCGCGGTACGGCTGGAGGATGACAGCGGTGCGCTCGGTCGCCTGCAGGCGGCGCTGTCCTCGGCGCTCGTCGCCGGTGGTTGGTATGCACCCGAGGCGCGGCCGTTCCTCCCGCACGTCACGGTCGCCCGGGTGGCCAAGGACGCCCGGGTCAAGGCGCGGGAGCTCCAGCCGCCGCCGGCGGTCGACGTGCGCTGCGCGCGCGTGACCCTCTACCGCTCCCGTCTCGGCTCGGGCGGCGCGCGCTACGAGCCGCTGAGTGCCGTGGAGCTGGGCTCGGCACCCGGTGCGTCCGACCCGCTGTCGGTCGTCCGGCGCTTGTATGCCGAGCAGGCCGGAGCGTACGCCGGCCAGGGTTTCGACGGGGTCCGTGCCGTCCTGAGCGACGACGTGGTCTGGCACGTCCCCGGCGCGAGCCCGATCGCCGGCGAGCACCGCGGCGTCGACGCCGTGCTCGCCTACATGGACCTGCGCCGGCGCACGATGGACAACACCTTCCGCGTGCACCTGCACGGCTCCGCGATGATCGCCGGCCGGGTGGTCCAGCTGGCCGGCGGGCAGGCCGTGCGGGACGGTCGTTCGGTCACATGGGAGACGGTGGGAGTGTTCCGTGTCGAGGCCGGCCGGATCGCCGAGTGCTGGCTGATCCCCTTCGATCAGGCCGCGTTCGATCAGATCTGGGCCTAGTCGCGCCGGCTAGCGGACGCAGCGACCCCGAAACCCCACACTCGCCCAGCGCTGCCCGGTGAATTCAGATTCACCAGGCTCAGGCACGGGTTTCGCCGCGCTCGATCTTCGTTCGCTGCCGAGTGCGGCGTTTCCGGGCTGGGTCCGCTGCCGCACGACGGCCCATGATCGGCGATCCTTGGCGCATGCGCGTAGCCGTCACCGGCGCCACCGGCCTCCTGGGGCGAGCGCTCGTCGCCACCCTGCTGGGTCGCGGCGATGAGGTCGTGGCGCTCTCGCGCGATGCGGATCGCGCCCGCGAAGCGCTCGGCAGCGGGGTCGAGCCGCACGCGTGGCCGAGGCCGACCGACGAGCCGCCGCCCGAGGCGGCCCTGGCCGGCGCGGACGCGGTCG
>JAFAYP010000631.1 GCA_019240305.1 Solirubrobacterales bacterium | reverse complement strand
CCGGCGTGCTCGAGGAGGCGCTCGACGACCTCTATGTCCGGCGCTTCGGCCCGCGGACCGGCGGCGCGGCCAAGTTCACGCGCGCGCAGGCGCTGCAGATCGCCCGCGCGGCGGTGGAGAATCCGATGGCCCAGCTGGAGCCGAGCGACGAGCCCGCGGACAGCACCGCGGCGATGCGCTACCGGCTGGCCAAGGTGGTGATCTCCGAGCTCGAGCGCCGCAAGCGGCGCCTCGCGATCATGACCTACGACGATCTGCTCACGCGCCTGAAGCAGATTCTCGACGGGCCGAACGGGCCGGCGGCCAGGCAGCGCCTGCGTGCCCGCTACGACGTGGTGCTGGTCGACGAGTTCCAGGACACCGATCCGATCCAGTGGCAGATCCTCGATCGGGCGTTCGCCCGCCAGGGCGTGACGCTCGTGCTGGTCGCCGACCCCAAGCAGGCGATCTACGCCTTCCGCGGCGCCGACGTGTATGCCTACCTGGTCGCGGCGGCCACCGCCCGCGAGCACGCCACGCTGGCGGTCAACCGGCGCAGCGACCAGTCACTGCTCGACGCGTTCGACGCTCTGTTCTCCGACGTCCGGCTCGGTCACGAGGAGATCGTCTACCGCCAGGTCCGGGCGGCGCCGTCCCATCAGACGCCGCGGCTGCGCGGCGCTCCATCGACCGCCGCGCTACGCCTGCGCGTCGTGCATCGCAGCGAGCCGTCGATCGAGTTGACCAACTACGGATATGCCCGGGCACCGGCCGCCCGCGAGCACGTGGCTCGGGACCTCGCGTCGGACGTCGTGCGCCTGCTCGATTCGCGGGCCACGCTTCTGCACCGCGCGCCCGACGGCGAGCTCACCGGCGAGGAGGTGATCTGCCCGCGACACATCGCGGTGCTGGTGCGCACCCACGCCAACGCTCAGCTGATCTGCTCGGAGCTCGAGGCGGCACGGATCCCGGCGGTCATCAACGGCGGCGGCAACGTGTTCGAGACCACGACCGCCCGCGCCTGGTTGCGGCTGCTCGAGGCGCTCGAGCGCCCGGCCTCCACGCTGCGCGCCCGAACGGCCGCGGCCACGCCGTTCTTGGGCTGGAGCGGCGAGCGGATCGCCGCGGCCGGTGAATCCGAGTGGGAGGAGGTCCACCGGCGCCTGCACCATTGGAGCCGCGTCCTGCGCGAGAACGGTGTGGCCGCCCTGGCCGAGGCCATCATGGTCAGCGAGGACCTCGCCGCGCGGATGCTCGACGAGACGGCGGGCGAGCGGCGCCTGACCGACCTGAACCACATCGCCCAGCTGCTGCACCGCGCGGCCGGGGTCGACCGGCTGGGGGTCAGCGCGTTGCGTGCCTGGCTGGCCGAGAGAGTCACCGATGCGGTGCGCGAGGACCCCGAGGACGAACGCACGCGACGGCTCGAGTCAGACGCCGAGGCGGTGCAGGTGCTCACGATCCATCGCAGCAAGGGACTCGAGTTCCCGGTCGTGTACTGCCCGTTTCTGTGGGAGCCGAGCTACATCCCCCGTGACCCGGAGCCGGTGTTCTTTCACGATCCGAGCGCCGGGTTCCGGCGCACGATCGACGTCGGGCTCGAGGGACGAGCGTGGGATGCCCACGTCCGCCGCCACCGCGACGAGCAGCGCGGTGAGGACCTGAGGCTCGCCTACGTCGCTCTCACCCGCGCCAAGCACCAGCTGGTGATCTGGTGGGCCGGTTCTTACGACAGCCGTCATTCGCCCCTGGGGCGCCTGCTGTTCGCGAAGCAACCGGACGGGATCATCGCCTCCGAAGGGAAGGCCACGCCCACCGACCAGGCAGCCGACGCGCGCTTTGCGGAGCTCGCGGCACTGTCGCCCGAGACGATCGCCGTCGAGCGTTCGGCGTTCGCTCATCCCCCGAGCTGGAGCCCGCCGGGCGAGGCGCCGGTCGCGCTGGCCGCCGCGCGCTTTGAGCGCCGGCTTGACCTGTGGTGGCGGCGGACCTCCTACAGCGACATCACCTCGGAGGCGCACGAGGCGCTGGTGACCAGCGAGCCCGAGCAGCCGGTTCTTACCGACGAGCCATCGGCGCCGGCCCCCGTGGCGGTGGACGGACCCAGCGCGACCCCGACCCCAGAGCCCGAGTCGCCGCTCGGGAAGATGCCGGTCGGCCTCGCCTTCGGGACGTTCGTGCACCGGGTATTCGAGGCCACCGACTTCGCCGCGCCCGACCTCGATGCAGAGCTCGCCGAGCGGGTCGGGACGGCTCAGGCCCGGGGCCGGATGGAGCTGGGGGAGCCCGACGCGATCGTGTCCGGCTTGCGAGCGGCGATCGAGACACCGCTGGGTCCGCTCCTGGGCGGACGGCGTCTGCGTGACATCGCTCGACGCGACCGTCTCGACGAGCTCGAGTTCGAGCTGCCACTGGCCGGAGGCGACGCGCCGACCGGGGAGCTCACGCTCCGGGCGATCGCCCGTGTGCTCGATGAGCACCTTCCGGCCGGTGATCCGATGGCCGCCTACGCCGCCCGGCTCGCGGATCCGGCCCTGCGCTCGCATATGCGCGGCTTTCTTTCCGGCAGCATCGACCTCGTCATCCGCGCCGAGGGGGCGGATGGCACCCGATACGCCATCGCCGACTACAAGACGAACTGGCTCGGGCCGGCCGACGAGCCGCTCCGCCTGGCCCATTACCGGCGCGAGGCACTGGCCGCCGAGATGGGCCGGGCTCACTACGGGCTACAGGCACTGCTCTACACGGTGGCGCTGCATCGCTATCTACGCTGGCGGCTGCCCGTGTACGACCCGGACCGGCATCTGGGTGGTGTGCTCTACCTGTTCCTGCGCGGGATGGCGGGCGACCCGGACCGGGGGGTGTTCGCCTGGCGTCCGCCGGGGCGGCTGGTCAGCGCTTTGAGCGATGTGCTCGGGAGCGGTACCGCGTGAGCGCGGCGGCTGATCCGTTCGAGGCCCGCCGGGCGGCGCAGGCGGCCGGGCTTCTGCGAGCCTTCAACGAGATCGGATTGCTGTCGGCCGCGGACGTCCACGTCGCGCTGCGGCTGGCGGTGCTCGCCGGCGAGGAGAACGAAGCGGTGAAGCTGGCCGTGGCGCTCGCCGTGCGCGGGCCGCGGCTGGGGCACGTGTACG
>JAFAYP010000569.1 GCA_019240305.1 Solirubrobacterales bacterium | reverse complement strand
CGGGCGACAACGAGAACCTCGCGGTCGGCCAGGGCGACGTGCAGGTCAGCCCGTTGCAGCTCGCGGTGGCGTACGCCGCGATCGCCAACGGCGGCGACATCGTCACGCCGCATCTGGGGCTCGATGTGCAGGACGCCACGGGGTTCGTCCAGCGGAGCTTCAACCCGCCCATCCGCCGTCATCTGAACATCGACCCGCTGTATCTCGAGACGATCCGCGCCGGCCTGCGGGACGCGGCCTCGCAGCCGGGAGGAACCTCGGCTGACGTGTTCGCGAACTTCCCCGAGCAGGTCTACGGCAAGACCGGAACCGCGCAGTACAACGGCCAGCAGGACTACGCGTGGTATGCCTGCTTCGTTCCGGCCACCGCTACCAGCAAGCCGATCGTGGTCGTCGTCACGGTCGAGCAGGGCGGCTTCGGCGCCGTCGGCGCGGCGCCGGTGGCCCGCCAGATCCTGTCGCAGTGGTTCTTCGGCAGCAAGGGCGCGTACGTGGCCGGGAGTTCGAAGACGCTGTGAGCGCGCTCGGCTCAAGCGCGATCCGACCGGCCGACGAGGTGGCGGTCCAGCCGCCCCCACGCGTGTGGCTGCGCATGGACCCCATCCTGCTGCTCGCCGCGCTCGGCTTGGCGGCCTGCTCGCTGATCATGCTGAAGGGCGAGGGGCCATCGCTCGACTCCGCCAACCACATGTACTTCGTCGAGCGCCAGGGCATCTACTTCGCGATCGGGCTGCTGGTGGCGCTGGTGCTGGCCCACATCGACTACTCGCGGCTCCGCGAGTACAAGTACGGCTCCTACGGCGTGATGATCGCGCTGAACCTGGTCGTGCTCGGGATGCCCAAGGTTCAGGGAGCGGCCCGCTGGATCCCGTTGCCGTTCTTCCAGCTACAGCCCTCGGAGTTCGGCAAGGTGCTGCTGATCGTGTCGGTTTCGGCCTTCGCCGTTGACCGCTCCCGCCGGGTGCACGAACGACGCACCACCGCCCGGATCATGCTGCTGGCGATCATCCCGGCGATGCTCGTCATCCCGCAGCCGGACCTCGGCACGGCGCTCGTGTACATCGCGGTCGGATTCGCCGTGCTGTTCTTCTCGGGTGCCTCGTGGAAGCACCTGACCGCCCTCGTGGTGCTGTTCGTGGTGGCGATCGTAATGGTGCTCGTGGTGGCGCCCGCCACCGGGCATCACGTGCTCAAGCCCTACCAGATGCAGCGGCTCACCGGCTTCCTGCATCCCTCCCACGATCCGGGCAACCAGACCTACAACATCACCCAGTCGCTCAACGCGATCGGGTCCGGGGGCAAGAGCGGGCTCGGTGTGCAGGGGGCCAGCCAGGTCAACCTGCACTTCCTGCCCGCCCCCGACACCGACTTCATCTTCGCGGTGGTGGGGGAGACGTACGGATTCCTCGGGGCGGCCGTCGTGCTGTCGCTCTACGCGCTGCTCATCTGGCGCGCCCTGCGGATCCTGACCATGGCCAAGAACCTCTACGGGACGCTGGTCGCCGGGGGCATCCTGGCCATGGTGATGTTTCAGGTGTTCGTCAATGCGGGCATGACGATCGGCATCATGCCGATTACTGGAGTGCCTCTCCCGCTGCTCAGCTACGGCGGATCCTCGGTACTCGTGACGTTCATCGCCATCGGTCTTCTACAGTCGATATACGTGCAGGCACGGATGACAGCTGCGTCGAAGACCAGAGGATTGGTTTCGTAATGCCCGCGGCCCAGACACACAGGGCGCGGCAATCACGTTCGCCCCGGAGGCTCGAGCTCTCAAAGCTCGCGCTGCCTCCCCGAACATCCCAAAAACTTCACAAAGGACTGACAAGAATTGAAGAAGCAAGTATTGGTCAGCGTCGACCGTGGGGAGACCCGGGTCGCGCTGCTGGAGGCGAGCGGGCAACTCCCCGCACGTAAGAGCGCGCCCAAGTCGGGCGCTCGACGGCGCCGCCGGACATCAAAGCCGGCCGCCGGTTATCACGTTGCCGAGCTGTATCTGGAGCGCCGCGGAGCGCGCTCGATCGTCGGCAACATCTACAAGGGCCGCGTCGACAACGTGCTCGGCGGCCTGGAGGCCGCGTTCGTCGACATCGGCCTCGAGAAGAACGGCTTTCTGCACGTCGACGAGATCGTCCTGCCCGGCGTCGAGGCGCCGCGCCGGGGCCGTGGCTCGGGCCGCGAGAACCGGCAGATCACCGACATGCTCAAGCCGGGCCAGGAGATCGTCGTCCAGGTCGTCAAGGATCCCCTGAAGACCAAGGGAGCGCGGCTGTCCATGGACCTGACGATCGCCGGGCGCTACATGGTCTACGCGCCGTTCGGTGAAGGGGTCGGCGTCTCGCGCCGGCTGGAGGACGCAGAGCGCGAGCGCCTGCGCAAGGAGGCCGCGAAATTGGAGTTGAAAGGCGCGGGGGCGATCATCCGCACCGCCGCCCACGGCGCCACTCGGGCCGATCTGGAGCGCGAGCTGCTCTACCTGTTCAAGCTGAACGAGGTCCTGCAGAAGCGGGTGGCCGAGACCACCGCGCCCTCGCTGGTCTTCCAGGAGGCCGATCTGTCGGTGCGGGTCGTGCGCGACATCTTCTCCTCGACGTTCGAGCGGGCGATCGTGGATGACCCCAAGCAGCACCACCGGCTGGTCTCGTTCTTCACCCGCACCGCGCCCGAGCTGGTCGAGCACGTGGAGCTGTGGGAGGAGGAGCAGCCGCTGTTCGAGGCCTTCGGCGTCGAGGCGGTGCTGGATTCGACCCTGTCGCGCCGGGTCGATTTGCCCAGCGGCGGCTATCTGATGATCGACTACGCCGAGGCACTGACCGTGATCGACGTGAACTCCGGCTCGTTCGTGGGTCGCGGCAAGGCGGCCCGGCTGGAGGACACGATCACCAAGACCAACCTGGAGGCGGCCGAGGAGGTCGTGCGCCAGCTGCGTCTGCGCGACATCGGCGGGATCATCGTGATCGACTTCATCGACATGGCCCGGGCTCGCAACCGGGACGCCGTCCTGAAGGTGCTGCGCAAGGCGCTCGACGAGGACCGGACGAAGACGTTCGTGGTCGAGATCTCGCCGCT
>JAFAYP010000549.1 GCA_019240305.1 Solirubrobacterales bacterium | reverse complement strand
GCCGCCTGGGGAAAACGGCGGGCCGCTCAGGAGAGCTCGTCGAGCACCGTGCCGGTGGCCGCCACGAGCTCGTCGACCTCCTCCTCGGAGATGATCAGCGGCGGCGAGAAGGCGACCGAGTTCGCGTAGCCGAGCGCCCGTCCGATGACGCCGTGCTCGAGCAGGGCCTCGGTGAACACCCCCGCGGTCAGCGGCGCATTCAGGCCGATCGCCTGCATCAGGCCTTCGCCGCGCACCTCGGCCACCCCGGCATGGCCGGCCAGGCGATCGAGACCGGCGCGCAGGTGCGCGCCGGCGGATGCCGCCCGGGCGGGCAGGTCCTCGGAGCGCATCAGCTCGATGTTCGCCACACCGGCGGCGCAGCAGGTGGGATGGCCGCCGTAGGTGTTGCCGTGGGTCAGCATGTAACTCGGGTCGGCCTCGAGCCACTCGCGCAGGCGCGATCCGACGATCACGCCGCCCAGCGGCTGGTAGCCGCTGGTGACCGCCTTGGCGAACGTGATCGCGTCGGGCGTGACGCCGTAGTGGCTTGAGCCAAACCACGAGCCGAGCCGGCCGAACCCGGTGATCACCTCGTCGAAGACGAGCAGCGCGCCGCACTCGTCGCACAGCTCGCGCAGTCCTTGCAGATAGCCCTCGGGCGGAGGGAACACGCCGCCGGCGCCGATCACCGGCTCGGCCATGATCGCCGCGATCCGGTCGGCGCCGTGGTAGGCCACCGCATCGCGCATCGCGTCCAGGCTGTCGCGGTCGACCTGGTAGAAGTCGGGCAGCAGCGTGCCGAACGGATCGCGGTTGGCCGGCAGGCCGGCGGCCGAGGTCCCGCCGAGCATCACCCCGTGGTAGGCGTAGTGACGGCTGAGGAATACGGTCCGGCCGCCTTCGCCGGCGGCCTTGTGCCCGGCCCGGATCAGCTTGATCGCCGAGTCGATCGCCTCGGACCCGCCGCACGTGAACAGCACCCGCGCCTCGGGAATCGGCTCGAGCTCCAGGATCAGCTCGGCCAGGCGCTGCTCGGGAGGATTGGTGAAGCGCGCGAAGGTGTGGAAGGCGTCGAGCTCGCCGAGCTGGGCGCAGATCGCGTCGATGATCTCGCGCCGGCCGTGGCCCGCGGCGCAGTACCACAGCGACGCGGTTCCGTCCAGATAGCTACGGCCGGCGGCGTCCCAGATGCGGCACCCCTCGGCGCGCACGATCTCGAGGTAGTCCTCGGCCGGGCGGGAGGGAACGGCAAACGGGTGAAGCACGCTGGGAAGCGCCATCCAGGCCAATACCTTAAGCGAGCCCGCGATGACACGGAGTCGAATCCGGGCGCTCCCATGAGTACATCCGGGCGAACCAGCTGCCGGTCACGGCGTCCTTCGTCTGGCACCGGAGAACCCGGTAGGAGCCGGCGAAGATGTCAGCTGGAGGGCTGGCCCAACGCCCTCCAGCGCATCTCAGGGGACGGCGAAGCCGACTGGGCCCGCCGTCTAGCTCACCGTTTAGCTTGGTCTCGGATGTAGCCGCTGTCGCCCCAGCCTCCGGACCCCAGCCTGCCCGAGCACCGGTAGCTGGTGGCGAGGTTCGGATTGCCGTAGCCGTCGTACCGGGCGGTCTCCGGATACGGGCACAGGATCCTTGATTCGGTCACGATGTTGGTCTGCGGGTCGATCTTCACGGCCAGGATTGAGTCGGGAGCCTGCCCGTGCTCGACCCAGTTGACCACGTTCTGAAGCGGCATCGCTACGGCCGGGTACGCGTATGGCGTTCCGGGCGCCGGGCCCGCGGCGCTGGCGCAGTGCTGCGCGCCGGGGGCGAGGAACAGGCGGGCGAAGGAATCGGTCCGTTCCGGGCCGCCCATCGCCGCCTGCACGCGCTGGTAGTAGTTGATCGTGCCCTGGGGGAAGATCAACTGATCGGCCAGGCCGTGCCAGATGACGATCTTTCCGCCGTGGTCGCGGAACTGGGACAGATCCGGATTATCGGTCGCGATCGTGCTCGAGAACTCATCCTGGGAGCGCTGGAAGAGCTGGTCGAACTCCGCATAGGTCAGCGTGTGCCAATCCCAGTTGGGGTTCTGCTGCACCCAGGTCCCCAGCCACGCGACCGCGATCGGGAACGGAACCCCCGTGGTCGTCCCGTTCGAACTGGTCGAGGTGCCCGCCAGACCGGCAAAGCTGGCCCCCGGCTCAAGCCCATACCACAGCCTCTGACCCGAGGTCGACCTCGGCCCGTCCCAGATCTTCTCGACCACCGCGGCATCGGTCGCCGTGATCGTGCCGCACGGGGTCACCGTCCCCACCAGATCGTACGGATTCCAGTGGCAGCTCCCGGGATCCTGGATGACCCCATCCACCCCGCCGCACGCGACCGTCACCGCATCGGTAAACGCGGCCTCCTTGCATGAGGGCAGGAAGTCATTGCTCTGGAGCATGACCAACTCCGGCCAGATCTCCGCCGGGATGAACTTCGTCCAGTTGATCGCCGGCGCCGCGGACACGATCCCGTCATAGTCGGTCGGGAAGCGCTGCGCCTCCATCAACCCCTCCCGGCCGCCCGTCGAGCAGCCGTTGAAGTACGCGTACCTCGGGCCGGACCCGTAGTAGTCCTCGGTCAGGGCCTTCCCGTCCACCGTCATGTCGTGAATGCCCGTATACGCAAAATCATCGATCAAAGCGGTATTCAGCGTGCCGTCCTTGTTCAACGCAAAGCTGCCCGTGGGATCCTCGCTACCGCAATCGGTCGCCGCGGTCGCATACCCGGCCACAACCCCGTTGGCCAGCTCCGCATACAGCGGGCCACACAGGAACCCCGCACCACCCACGCCCTGAAAACGCCCGTTCCAGTTGTCGGGGAGCCACAGGAAGACGTGAATCGCGTTTCCGGCGGAGTCGAGCTGGGTCAAGGTGACCGAGCAGAGGCTCGGCAGCCCGGTTAGGGGTGGCGACGGGGGCCCGGGCGCGGTGAAGCTGCCGCTGATCGGAGTCGCGCTGTCCACGCTCGCCCCGGGAATGTGCACCGCAGAATTGATGGTCGCTGCGTCACAGGCCAAGTGCGACGAGACACCGCTCACCGACCTGTGCGTCGACGCGCGCGCTCCCGGGGACACGACCAGGAGGATCAGCGCCCCGCATGCACCCAGGAGCGCCAAGGCGGACAGCCACTGAAACGGGCGGCCCGATCGCGAGCCATGTCGTGATTGTGAGAAAGTCATCAGACCTCCGCTCCTTTTCGGATCGCCGCGGCTCCGAGCACGCCCGTCGTCGCGCAGACATCAACCGTCGGACAAGCCGTGTCGGTTACTCCACTCCTCATCGCAGGCCCCGATGGCCGGGCGCAAGCATAGAACGGATCGCAGACGGTCGTCAAGGTATTGTCGACCGAAGTCCGGAGACGGCTTCGCCCGGCGCCTCGGGCCCATGCGGCCGACCTCAGGTCCCGGTGCGCTACGCGGCCTGCGATCCGAGGCTCGATCCCTGCTCGAGCTCCTCGAAGTACGCTGTGGCCTTCGCCTGCCAGCGCTCGCGTCGATCGACGAACAGGTTGTGCGCTCGGGCACGGGGCCAACGAGCCGGGAGCAGGTGCGGAGGGAGATCCGGGTCGAGGAACGGGAACCGTCGCCAGGCGTGCACCAGCAGGGTCAGGTTCCGGAAACATGCCTCGGGTGTGGTCGCGCGCTGGCGCGAGAACTCATTGATGAACTCAACGTACTGGTCGCGTACTGCGTTCAGATCCCACGCCTCGGCGATCAGCCGCTTCGGATCGCCGAGGCTGCTCAGCTCGGCGATGAACGACTTGGCGTCGGCCGTCGACTCCTCACTGATGGCCAGCGCGAGCTCATGCTCCCTTTCGATGTGAGGCGTGAGCCAGACGCCGCCCCCGAGTGAACCGAGCCCGGCCCAGGCCAGGCGCGAGCGGAGCTGATGACGAACCGAACGCCGTTCCTCGGGTACGCGGAGCACGACGATCAACCAGCGTCCATCCCAGTCCCACGGTTCGCCGAACGAATAGATGCGATCAGCGCCCTCTCGCAGCAGCCTGCGGCTGGACACGGTGAGTGACATGCGGGCCCGGCGGCCACGGCGTTCGGTCCGCAGCCAGTGCTCGCGGGTGCTGCGGGACAGCGCCTGCCGCGCCGCGTCCTCGCTGTAGGAGAGGGTTGCCAGCGCCGCGACCAGCGTCTCCTGCCAGACGTCGCCCGAGCGGGGCAGCACGTATTCGCCCAGGATCGTCAACAGAAGGGAACGCGCCGCAGGGGTCCCCAGCGCCCGGCGGCGCAGTTGGTCGTCGATCATTTCCCATGGACACTAGCCGCTCGCGCTCGCCCCGACGCAGGGTCCAGCGCCGCTAGCCCGATCCAGCGCTGCCGGGCCCCGGCCGGCGCCAGGTCAGCCGGCGCCGGGTGGGCCCGAAGACCCGACCGCCCAGGGATCGGTCAGCACCTCCGCGCTCCGGCACGTGTAGCTGCTCGCCGTGTTCGGATCCCCGCCGGCGTAGACGGCATCCGGGTCCGGATATGGGCAGAGCGGTCGAGTCGCCGAGGCCCCGTCGATCGTCCCGCTGGCGGGGAGCGTGTCGGGCGCTTGGCCCTTTTCCACCCAGTTGACCACCGCCTGCATCGGATCGGTGGGCGCGATGCTTCCGGCGCCGGGGGTTCCGCAGTGCGAGACCCCCGGCGCGAGGAAGAAGCGCGCGAACTGCTCGGTCGCCGGAACGCCGCCCATCGCCTTCAGAACCTGGTTGTAGTAGTTGATGCTGTCGGAGGTGAAGATGAGCTGGTCGGCCAGGCCCTGCCAGATCAGCAGCTTGCCACCGGCGTCTCGGAAGGCGCTGAGGTTCGGGTCCGCAGCGTCGAGCTCAGAGCCGAACAGCGACGTCGAAGTGCCGATGTCCTGGAAGTACTGCGGCGCGATCTCGCTCTGCCACTGCCAGGTCTGGTCGCGGTGAACCCAGTTGCGCAGCCAGTCGACCGGCACGTAGAACGGCACGGGTACCTGCGGTCCGACACCGTCGTTGGACCCTTCGGTGCCGCCGAGCGTGGCGCCGGGCACCGAGCCCATGTCGGCTCCCGGCTCGAGACCGAACCACACCCGCTGGCCGTCCAGCAGATCGGACTGAGCCCCCGAGTTGGTCGGGCCCTGCCAGATCTCCTCCACGACCTTGGCGTCTGTCGCGGTGAACGTGCCACACGGTGTGGAGGTGCCGATCAGGCTCTTGAGGATCGCCAGGTCGTTGCAGGTTCGCGGGTCGAAGACCCCGTCGATCCTGCCGTCCTGATCGGGACAGTGCGACGCGAGCGCGGCGTTCACCGCCGCCTCCTTGCACGGCGCCAGATTGTCCCCGTTCCACTCCATCACGAGCTCCGGCCACAGCTCGGACGGGATGAATTTCGTCCAATCCACAGCGGGCGCTCCGGCGAGGATGCCGTTGAAGTCGGTTGGGTACCGCTCGGCCTCCGAGAGCCCCTGGCGACCACCGGTCGAGCAGCCATTCCAGAACGAGTATTTGGGCTGGAGTCCGTAATAGGCATCGATGACGGCCTTGGATTCGACCGCGTCGAAGTGCAGGGACAGGTAACCGAAGTCGTTCACACGGTTCCAGTTGATCCCATCCGAGCCGTCGGCCGGCGCGAGGGGATCGATCACCCACTCGGAGGTGAGCGGATCTTCCTGGTGGCCGGTGTCCGTGGTGGAGGCGGCATACCCGGCGGCCAGCTGGTCGGTCGGCGGCGTTGCCGTCCCGGCGTAGACGCCGCCGCCCTCGGCCATGAAGTTGCCGTTCCAGTTATCGTCGGGCAGGGTCAGGAAGATGTTCGTGTCGCCGGGCAGCCCACGATCGTCCGATGCGTCCGGGACCGTGATCGAGACGCTGCAGTACGCAGGCAAACCGTTGGCGGCCGGTTCATCGGCCGCGCTGGTGACCTGTCCGCCGTCCGGCAGTGACAGGCTCACGAGTGCCGAGCACGGCTCGGCGGGCTGCGCCGCGGCCGGAACGCCCGCTGCGGCGAAGGCGCCTCCCGACGCCAGCCCAAACCATGCCCCCGTCATTGCAGTCACGACCGCTGCCAGCCGCGCGATCAGCCGCTGGCGCCCCCGGAATGGCCCCCGCCACGTACCGGACATCTATACCTCCGCTGGTGGCCGGGCGCTACGTCCCGCGACGCCTCATCCCGGCCCTGGATAGGACATGCGACTGACGCACGTCAAGTTACCGTCCACCGGCTGCTGGTGTCAAATGACAACCGTCGCGCGGGGTGCGAGGCCTGCGACTAAGCCCCGCCGGACGTGCCCGCCACCGTGGGCTGCACCGCCTCGGCCTCGCGCAGCTTGTAGCGCTGGACCTTGCCGGTCGGGGTGCGGGGAAGGTCCTCGACGAACTCGACCGCGTGGGGGTACTCGTAGCGGCGGAGGTTCTCCTTGCACCACTGCCGCAGCTCCTCGGCCAGCGCATCTCCATCCGCGGGTGGGCCCGAGGCGCAGATCACGAACGCCTTGATTCGGCTGACGTCATCGATGCTCACTCCGATCACGGCGGCTTCGGATACGGCCGGGTGCTGGACCAGGCAACCCTCCACGTCGGCTGGAGAAACCCACAGGCCACCCACCTTGATCATGTCGTCCGAGCGGCCCTGGTAGACGAAATGGCCCTCGCCATCCATCAAGTAGCGATCGCCCGTGTGAAACCACTCGCCCCGCATGCAAAAACGCGTCTTCGCGCGCTGGTGCCAGTAGTAGCCGGCGCAGCTCTCGCCTCGAACCATCAGGTCGCCGGCCTCGCCCGCCGACACATCCGCACCTTGCTCGTCGATCAGTCGCAGCTCGTAGCCCGGCACCGGCCGACCCGACGTCCCGGGCGCAAGATCCTCCAACGTGTTCGAGCAGTAGATGTGGAGCATCTCCGTCGAGCCGATCCCGTCCAGGATCGGCACGCCGGTGATCGCCTGCCACCGAGCCAGCACCGCCGCTGGCAACGCCTCGGCCGCCGACACGCACGCCCGCACGGTCGAGAAGTCGACAGCGGCGGCGCCGGGTGCCTTGACCATCGCCGCGTACAGGGCGGGCACCGAGAAGAAAAGCGTCGGGCGGAACCGAGTCACCGCCTCGAAGATCCGGTCCGGGACCGAGCGGCCCTTGACCAAGCCCGAGCAGGCGCCCACCGACAGCGGGAACGACAGACCGTTGCCCAGCCCATAGGCGTGGAACAGCTTGGTCGTCGAGTAGCAGATGTCGTCGTCCGAGATCCGCAGGACGTTCCGGGCGTACTGTTCGACGGTCACCGCGATGTCGCCGTGGGCGTGCACGACTCCCTTGGGCCGGCCGGTCGAGCCCGAGCTGTAGAGCCAGAACGCCATGTCCTCCCGATGGGTGTGGACGGGCGGTCCGAGTTCAGCGCCGGCGCGGTCTGCGACCACCGCATCGAAGCTGACATGTGACCCGGGCTCACCATCGACGACGATCACGTGCAGCCCTGGACGGGCGGCGAGCTCCGCCCCGAGCGCCGGCAGCAGCGATGCCTCGACTACCAGTACCTGGGCGTAGCTGTCGTCCAGGTAGTAGGCGTAGTTGTCGACCCGGTCCATCGGGTTGACCGGCACGGGTACAGCGCCGATCCGCATGGCGCCGAGGAACACGGCGGGGAAGGCCGGGGAGTCGTCGAGGATCATCAGCACCCGCTGCTCGCGGCCGACACCCAGCTCGACCAGATACGCAGCGACGGAAGCGACCAGCGACGCCAGCTCGGCATACGTAACGGGACCTCGATCCGTCAATAGAGCGGACTTGCCCGCGCGGCCGGCGTCGAGGTTGGCGTCCAGCAGGGTGCTCGCGTTGAGTCGCTCGCCTGAAGATGCGTCCAACATCGATCTCTCCGGATCCTAAGACAGTCAGATTACGGTCGTCAAGCGTTTGACCAGTATCGCCGGAGCCCCGAAGGGGCTGACAGTGGCGGCCTGGACAGACCGAGTCTAGGGCTGCGCGCCCACGCCCGTCAATCGAGCGAGCACCGGAGCCGGAGCGGTGACCCGGCGCCGCGGCTTGGCCAGAACCAGCTGAAGATCGAGGATGCGCCGCTCGGCGAATCCGGCCTCGCAGTAGGCCAGGTACAGCGTCCACATTCGCTGAAAGCGCTCGTCGTAGCCGAGGTCGGCGAGCTCGCCCGCGTGCCTGGCGAACCGCTCGCGCCAGCGCCGGAGCGTCTCCACGTAGTGCGCGGTGATGTCCTCGAGTCCGATCACCTGCAGGTCGGTGCGGCGGGCAGCGGCGCGGGTCATCACCTCGAGCGAGGGCAGGCACCCGCCGGGGAAGATCCGGGTGTTCATGAACGACCGCGAGGCCTTCTGGACCTCGTAGGCGCGGTCGTCGATCGCGATCGCCTGCAGCAGCATCGTGCCGTTGGGTGCGAGCAGCCGCGAGCAGCGGGCGAAGAAGGCGCCAGTGTGCCGCCAGCCGACCGCCTCGATCATCTCGATGGAGACGAGCTTGTCGTAGCGGCCGGTCAGGTCGCGGTAGTCCTCGAGCAGAACCGTGATCCGGTCCGCCAGCCCGGCGCGGCTGACCGCCTCGACAGCGTGGCCGTATTGCTCGCGCGAGATCGTGGTCGTCGTGACCCGGCAGCCGCGGGTCCGTGCGGCATAAATGGCGAGTCCGCCCCAACCGGTTCCGATCTCCAGCAGATGGTCGCGGGGGCCCAGGTCGAGCTTCTCGCACACGAGCTCGAGCTTGGCCAGCTGGGCCTGCTCCAGTGTCGTCCCGGCGTCCCCGAACACCCCGCACGAGTAGCTCATGGTCGGGTCGAGCATGCGCGAGAACAGCTGGTTGCCGAGGTCGTAGTGGGCTGCGATGTCGCGCCGGCGCCGGGCCCTGGTGCTCGGCCACAGCCACGCCCGAACGCGCTGGAGCGGAACCCGCACAACGGCCAGGCGGCGGCGGAGCCGGTCGAGAGAGGGAGCGTTTCGGGCGGCCAGCCTGACCAGCGCCACAAGGTCGGGTGAGTCCCACAGACCGTCGGCGTGGGCGTCCGCCAACCCGCGGCTGCCGCCCAGGCCCATCCGCCACATGCGCGCGGAGCGGACGGTGATGGTCGCGGCCGGCGGGCCCGATCCGTACACCCGCCGCGCCCCGTCCTCGCGCACGATCAGGCTGCCGGTGGCGATCCGGCGCAGGAACAGCGACAGGAGGCGGCGGGCGATTCGGTCGATCACCGCGCCTCCTCTCGCGGGACGTGGTGGGGGCCTGGGTGCGGATACACCCTCGCCCCCGCGAGCTTCAGACCGAGCGCGTGGCCGTAGATCAGCGCGAGCACGCGCGCGCTGGCCAGCGGGTAGCGCCGCGTCATCCGCGCCGCGGACGAGCGCGTCAGCTCCACCCTGCGCAACGCCAGCGTGGCGGCAAACCGCGACGAACCGGCGCGCCGGCTCTCGATGTGCACGTTCAACCGCTCTCCGGGCGCCCCGGCGCGCAGGACGTAGCGGTGATCCATCCCCATGAACGGCGACACGTGCAGTGCCTTGGTCACCTCGCCGCTCTCCCCCGGGACCACGTAGGCGTGACGCTCCCCCCATGGCGTGTTGGTGACCTCGACCACGACCGCGGAAACCCACTCGCCGGCGCCGTCGAGGCAGTAGTAAAAGCTCACTGGGTTAAAGCAGTGGCCAAACGAGCGCAGCTGGGTCAGGAGCCGGATCGGCCCGGACGGCCGAGTCCCCAGCGCGGCGTGCACCTCGTCGCGGACCGCTCCGTCAAGGGAAGTCCCTGAGCGGCCCAGATAGTCGGCGCGGCGGAATCGGAGCAACCCAGGGTGCGGCCGGACGAGGCGGCCTTCGAGCAGCTCCGGCAACTCCTCGAGGTCCAGGTAGAACAGGGCGATCGGGTGCCGGAAGGACCGAGTGGGCTCCACCCGCTGGTGGTGGATCGTCCCCGCATAGATGCACGACGCCGTGCTCACAGCCGCGCTCCGAAGTGCGCGGCCACCCGCAGTCCGCTGCGCACGCCGTCCTCGTGGAACCCCCATCCCCAGTAGGCGCCGCAGAAATGCACGCGATCACGACCGCTCACCTCGGTGAAGCGCCGCTGCGCGGCCACGCCCTCGGCGGTGTACACCGGGTGGGCGTAGGTGATCCGCCGGATGATCCGCTCGGGATCGACCGCGCCGGTACGGTTGAGTGTGACGCAGAACTCGCGCTCGGCGGCCAGCGACTGCAGGCGGTTCATGTGGTAGGTGACCGTCGCGCGCTCGCCCGGGTCGGGCTGCCAGTGGTAGTTCCAGCTCGCCCAGGCACGCCGGCGGCGAGGCAGCATCCGCACGTCGGTGTGGAGGACCGCCTCGTTGACCTGGTAGGGAATCGCCTCGAGCACGGCCCGCTCGGCCGGCGTGGCGTCCGCCAGCAGCGCCAGTGCCTGATCTGAGTGCGTGGCGAGCACGACCTCATCGAAGCGCTCGCTCTCTCCCCCGTGCGGCGTCACCAGCACGCCGTCTCGCTCACGACGGACCGACCGCACCGGGGTGCCGGGCCGGATGCGCCGCGCGAACGGCGCAGTCAGCGCCTCGACATAGCGAGCCGACCCGCCCCGGACCACCCGCCACCGCGGACGGTCACGAAAGCCGAGCATGCCGTGGTTCTCGAAGAACTCGGCCAGGAAGCGGGCCGGGAAGCTCCACCTCTGGCGCGGATCGGCTGACCACACGGCGGAGACCTGGGGAATGATCAGCCGGTCGACGAATGCCCGCGAGAAGTGCAACGGCTCCAGCCATTCTCCTAACGACGGTCCCACCGTATCGGCATCGGCACGCGAACCCAGCAACGAGCGCGCGGCCCGGTTGAAGCGCGCCAGGTCGCAGACCATCCGGTGAAACCACGGCGTCACCATGTGCGCCCGCTTGGCGAACAGACCGTTGGGGGATGCGCCTGAGTACTCGAAGTCACCCCGCCCGTCGCTCACACTGAAGCTCATGGTCGAGGGCTGCCACGGCACCCCGAGACGGCTCAGCAACCGCTCGAAGTTGGGGTAGTTGCGGTCGTTGAACACGATGAACCCGGTGTCCACGTGGTGGGTCTCATACGGGGTGTCGACCCGGATCGTGTTGGTGTGCCCTCCGGCGTAGGCCGCGGCCTCGAACACGGTCACCTCGTGCTCGCGATGGAGGAGGTGCGCGACCACGAGCCCCGAGATCCCGGAGCCCACGATCGCGATTCTCAATTCTCCACCTTGACGGCCAGCAGAAGGCTGACGAGCGCCGACCCACCGCCGACCGCCAGCGCGGCCAGGGGAGAGCTGGCCGGCAGGCGGCGGCGGCCGGCGGCGGTGGCGATCACATCGGTGAGATCGCCAGCGATGCTCGCGGCCAACCACGGCCTGAGTGCTGCTCTCCTGCGCAGGGCGAGGAGTGCTCCGGTGTGCAGGGCGGCCTCGCGCGTGCCGAGGCCGCGCAGCGGCACCTGAACCGGAGCGTCGTTCGCCGCCTCTCCTAGCCAGCGCAGGGCCAGCCGCCGCGGCGCGGCGACCAGGGCCACGCCGTAGGAGACGCGCAGGACCAGCACGGCACTGGCGGTGGCGCGGGTGACAGTCATCGCTGCTGGAGCCTAGCATGAGCTGTTTAGAAAAAGCTCAACGACTTGTTCGCGACCGCGGGCTGCGCTAGTTTGCCCGCGTGCCCCCCATGTCGGACTCCGAGTCGGGCCTGACCATGCGCGAGATGTCGGCGCGCAGCGGAGTGAGCGAGGCGACGCTGCGCATGTGGGAGCTCCGGCACGGGTTTCCCACGCCGCAACGGCGCTCGAGCGGGCACCGGCGCTACGCCGAGCGCGACCTGGCGCGGGTGCGCGCTGTGCTGCGCGCGCGCGAGAGTGGCCTCTCACTCCAGGCGGCCATCGCCCTCGCCTCCGGTCAGGAGGAGGAGCAGGCA
>JAFAYP010000345.1 GCA_019240305.1 Solirubrobacterales bacterium | reverse complement strand
CCGCATTGTGGTGAGAGGCACAGCTGATCGACATCGACGAAGCGGCTCGCCTCCTCGATCCGCCGCTTGATGTCGTCCTTGGCCTCGAGCTCCGGTCGCTTGGTGGTGACCAGGCCGAGCACGACGATCTTGCCCTTGGGCACGAATCGCAGCGGCTCGAACCCGCCGGAGCGCTCGTCGTCCCACTCCATAAAGAAGCCGTCGACGGCCAGGTCGTTGAACAGGGCTTCGGCGACGTAGTCGTAGCCACCCTCTGCCACCCAGGAGGAGCGGAAGTTGCCGCGGCACATGTGGGTGGTCACCGCCATCCCCTCGGGCCGGTCGGCCAGGGCGGCGTTGAGATGACTGATGTACTCCTCGTGCTGGTGCGCGGGGTCCCCGCCGACCTCGCGCACGTACTCGCGCTGGCGGGGGTCGTTGAGGTAGGCGAAGCTGATGTCGTCGAACTGCAGGTAGCGGCACCCCAGCTCGCCCAGCCGCGCGACCTCGTCGCGGTAGGCGGCCTCGAGATCGGACCAGAAGGCCCCGAGATCCGGGTACACGGAGGCGTCGATGGCCTCGCGGCCGCCGCGGTAGTGGACCATCGACGGCGAGGGGATCGTCAGCTTGGCCACGCCGCGGTCGCCGAGGATGCGCTGGAGAGCCGTGAACGCGTCGCCGAAGATGGTGTGGCTCAGCCCCACCTTTCCGTCGACGATCATCGCGGACGGCGTGAACGAGATGTCGCCCCGCTCGTTGTGGAACGTGTACTGGGACTCGCCCTCCAGCTTGGTCACCCCGTCGAGCTCGTAGATGAAGTCCATGTGCCAGGAACCGCGCCGCAGCTCCCCGTCCGTGATGCCCTGAAGCCCCACGGACAGCTCGAGCTCGACCACCTCGGCGATCGCCTCGTCCTCTGCCCTGCGCAGGTCCTCGGCGGTGATGCGGCCCTCGGCGAACGCGGTGCGCGCGTCGACCAGCGACTGGGGCCGCAGCAGCGACCCGACGTGATCGGCGCGGAACGGGGGAACGGAACGCGCAGTCAAATCTTGCCTCCTCTTAGAGCCTGGGTGGTGAGGGTTCTCATCGCGGCGACCACTGGGTGAGGTCCAGCACGCCGCGCAGGTTGCGACCGTCGCGCATGTCCTGGTAGCCCTCGTTGACATGGGAGAGCCCGTCGTAGGTCCGGTTGACGATCCGGTCGAGATCGAGATGGCCGTCGCGCCACAGCGCCAGCAGCCGCGGCACGTCGCGGCGCGAGTTGACCGAGCCGAAGATCGAGCCCACTACCTGCTTCTCGTAGCCGGCCAGGTTGAGCAGGTCGATCGTGGGCGGGGGGTCCTTGACCGGGTGGATGTTGACCACGACCACCCGCCCGTGCTTGGCGCACAACTCCATGATCGAGCCCATCAGCTCGCCGCGACCCACCCCCATCGAGCACACCGTCACCTGACAAAGCATCCCCCAGGTGACGTCCCGTACCAGTTCCGCGGCCTCCTCGATCGAGGCCGCGACATGAGTGGCTCCCAGCTCGAGCGCCTGCTCACGCTTGAACTCGACCGGATCGACGGCGAAGATGCGCCGCGCGCCGGCGAACTTGGCCCCCTGGATCGCGCTGGCGCCGATCCCGCCGACGCCGAGCACGGCCACGTCATCGCCGGCCCTGACCCCACCCGTGTAGACCGCCGCGCCCCAGCCGGTGGGCACTCCGCAGCCGACGATGCACGCCTTCTCGAACGGGATGTCCGGCTCGATCTTGATGATCGACGCCTCGCCGACGACGGTGTGGTACGCGAACGCGCCGATCAGGCAGATGACGTTGAGGTCGGTGTCGCCCAAGTGATGGCGCGAGGTGTGGTCAAGCAGCTGGCGGCCGGAGCCGATCCAGCGACCCTCGTCACATAGGTTGCCGTGACCGGTGACGCATGGTCCGCAGTGCCCGCACGTCGGGATGGAGGAGAACACAACGTGGTCGCCCACGGCCACCGACCGCACGCCCGGGCCGACCGCCTCCACCACGCCGGCACCCTCGTGGCCGCCAATCGTGGGATGGTCGAGCGGCACATCGCCGGTGCGATGATGCTCCTCGGAATGGCACAGTCCAGAGGCGTGGATGCGGACCAGGACCTCGGTCTCACGCGGCGGGTCGAGCTCGATGTCCTCGATTGCCCAGCTATCGGCGCCGGGGTGGAGCACTGCGGCCTGTGTGATCATCGCCTGGACTCTCCTTGCGGGTGACGGTCAGCCGGCGCGCAGGGACGGGGCGACCCGCTCGCCGAGCAGACGGACCTGCTCGACGTCCTCGACGTCCAGCAGGTGGATGTAGATGCGATCGGTCCCGGCCTGCACCCATTCGGCCAGGCGCTCGGCCACGTACTCGGGACTGCCGGCCAAGCCCTGATCGGGGATGGCGCCCACCGGCGGTCCGAGCAGCTCCTGGCGGCGCGCGACGTCGGCGGCGTCGATCCCCACGCACACGCGCGGGATGACCACAGAGAGGCGCAGCGCCGCGGGGTCGCGGCCCAGCTCCCCGGCCCGGGATTTGACCTGAGCGAAGCGCTCCCGGGCCACGTCGAGGGTGGCGAACGCGGCGTTGAACTCGTCGGCGAAGCGCGCGGCCAGCTCCGGGGTCCGCCGCGGACCGAGCCCGCCGACGATGAGCGCAGGCGCCGGCCACTTCTCCGCGAACACCTGGTTGGACTCCAGCCGGTAATGGCGGCCCTGGAACGAGAACGGCTCACCGGCCCGGGCCCCCCACAGCCCGCGGACGATCTCCAGCTGCTCCTCGAGCCGGTCGAAGCGCTCCTTGAGCGAGGGGAACGGGATGCCGAACTGGGCGTGTTCCTCCTCGTACCAGCCGGCGCCCAGTCCGAGCTCGACCCGTCCGCCGCTCATCCCGTTAGGCGGAAGGTGCCCGCGGTGACCAACGTGCCCAGCCGTATCCGCACGGTCTCGCGAGCGAGGCCGGCGATCGTGATCCACGAGTCGGTGCTCCGGTACCCCGAGTCGTCCGGGTCGACCCCGAGGTAGTGGTCCGAGCGGAAGAACGCATCGAGTCCGCTCTCCTCGGCCGCGCGCGCCAGTTCGAGGATCTGCTCGTAGCGGGCGCCGCGGCGAGGCTCGAGCAATACGGCCAGTTCGGTCATCGGCGAGCTGAATCGCTAGCGACCTGCCACTAGCCGTGGGGGTAGTGATTGAGGGCCGGGGCCGTGTCGTAGTTGTTGTGCGTCAGCGCCACCAGCTTCCCGTTCTTCACCACGAAGAAATTGATCATGGAGTCGAACATCCTCGGCTGGGCCTTGATCGCACCGGCCTGCCCGAAGTTGAGCGGGGGCACGATCCCGGTCGAGATCTGCAGGTGGTTGAGCGCGTCGAGCACGTTCTCCGCCGTCACCGGCTGCTTGGCGGCGATGACGTTCTTCACCGCGGCCTCGAACACCATCATCGACGCGTACCCGGGATAGTCCGAGTGGTTCTGCGCCAACGCGCCGGGCTGGTACTTCTGCATGTTGGAGATCATCGCTGCCTCCTGCGGCGTCGCGTCCGCGGTGTCATCCGTCCCGGCCAGCGCGTTCTCGTAGGCTGAGTCGGAGCCGTAGACCCCGTTGAGCAGCGGACCGATCGAGGCGATCGCGCTCTTGGTGAGCACGTCGATGTTGACCGACATCCTCATGTTCGTGCCCGAGCTCTTGATCGCCTCGAGGATGGGCTGGGTCTGGGCCGTGGTGGGGAAGCCGTCGACGACGCAGTCAACCCCCTCGCCGGACAGCTTGGCGATGGACGGGCTGAAGTCGGTCGTCGTCGGCGTCACCAGCGAGGGAGCGGCGACAGCCGCGCCGGCCTCCTTGGCGCCGGCGTCGACCGAGTCGACGATGTCCGTGGTCGACGGGATTCCGCCCAGGGTGATCACGCCGATCTTCTTGCAGTGGGCCTGCTGGGCGAGGACCTCCGCCTGACCGACGAGAATCGGGAACCCGCTCTCAGTGACCGGGAAGGCGTCGGTGTTGGTGGCGTCGTTCGGATCGCCGGACGGCCCGACGATCAGCGGAATGTGCCCCGCCGTCAGGATCGGGAACATGTTGGTGTCGTAGATGGTGAACGCGCCCACGATCGCCGCATCGCCGTTTTGCACCGCCTGCCGGGCGCAGTTGGCGCTGGTGTTCGGGTCGCCGAGCGGAGGCGAGCCATCCTGGCAGAAGGTGAATTTGATCTTGTGACCCTCGATGCCGCCGGAGGCGTTGATCGCGTCCACCGCGGCCCGCACGCCCAACGACAGGTCCTGGCCGTTGACCACCGGCTGGGTGATCTGCATGATCGAGATCGGGGAGCCGCCGCTCGACCCGCCGCTCGATCCGCCGCTGGATCCGCCGGATCCGCTGGATTTGCTCCCGCTCGAGCTGCCGCATCCGGCGAGAACGACCATCGCGGCTACCACGACCAGCCAGGCCTTCTTATGCTGTCTCATGTGGTTCCTCTTCTCTCACTGTGAGTGGTTTCCGCGGTCCCTGAGGACCGGCATGGCCAGGTGACGCTACCGGCGTTCACCTGCACTGTTGGCGCAGCTGTGACCCTCAGGCCGTGTCACTGCAAGTTCGAACTGCGGTCAGGTGCACGGTCATCTCGCGCCCGGCGGGCGCGGACCGCGGCGGCCGCTAGGGCCCGCCGGAGGACGTGGTCATAGGTAGACATCCTCGATCTCGCGCTCTTGGTTGCGCAATTGAGCCGCGCTGCCGTGCAGGACGATCGACCCCCGCTTCAAGAAGCAGGCCCGATCGGCCATCTCCAGCGCGACCCGCACATGTTGCTCGACGATCAGGACCGCGGCTCCGTTGTCCGCGGCGTTGCGTAGTGCGGCGAGCAGCCGCTTGACCAGGATTGGCGCCAGCCCGAGTGACATCTCGTCGGCGATCACCGCCCGTGGCCTGGCGGCTATGACCCGGGCGAGCGACAGCATCTGTTGCTCGCCACCGGACAGCTGTCCGGCCTTGACCCCCAACCGCTCCCGTAGCTCGGGGAAGTACCCCAGCGCGTCTTCCTTGGTCCCGCGCCCGAGCCGCAGGTTGTCAGCGACGGTCAGGCCGTAGAAGATCGAGCGCTTCTCGGTGACGACCCCCATCCCCAAGCGAACGCGCTTGTGCATCGGCAGGCGGGTCGGCTCGCCAGCGAACTCCGTCGTCCCACTCAGCGGCCGTATGGCACCGGCCAGGGTCATCATCGTCGTCGTCTTGCCCGCGCCGTTGGGCCCGGCCAGCAGCACGACCTCGCCGGCGCGGACCTCCAGGTTGAGGCCGCGCACCACGGGGACGCCGTGATAGCCGGTGGAGACGTCACGGGCGGCCAGCATCACCGGCCCAGGTCCCGTGGTCTGCGTGCGGTCCACGCTCATGACTGCGCCTTGACCTCGGCGACGCCGGCGTCTTCGGTATCCAGGCCGGGGATCATGGCGGCGCCCTCCGCGCCCGTGGCCTCGGCGGGCAGCCCCAGGTAGGCGCTGCGCACGCCCGGGTCGTCGCGGACCGCGTCGGGGGACCCGGCGGCGATGACCTTGCCGAAGTCCAGCGCCACCATCCGGTCCGACACCGCCGAGACGAGGTTGACATCGTGCTCGATCAGCAGCACGGCTAGCCCGCGGTCGTGGGCCAGGCGTGTGATGAGCCCGGCCAGGTTGGACCGCTCGCGCTCGTCCAGGCCAGCCGCCGGCTCGTCGAGGAGCAGGACCGTCGGGTCGGCCGCCACCGCCCGGGCGATGGCCAGCAGCCGTCGCCGCCCGTAGGACAGCTCGCCCGGATAGGCCTCGAGTACGGCGGCCAGGCCGAGGTCGTGCACCGCCTGAGTGGCCGCCGGTCCGAGCCGGACCCGCCCGGGCCAGAACACATCGGTCAGCCACGGGCGCAGGCCGCCAGGGTCCTCCGCGACCAGCAAGTTCTCGTGGACGGTCATGTCCTCGAACAGCTCGAGCGACTGGAAGGCGCGGCCCAGACCCAGCCGGGCCCGGGCGGTGGCGCCCAGGCGCCGGATCTCGGTGCCGTCGAGCAGGATCGAGCCCACCTCGGGCGCGACGAAGCCGGTGACAGCGTCGACCAGCGTGCTCTTGCCGGCGCCATTCGGACCGATGACCCCCAGGACTTCGCCTGAGCGCAACTCGAAGCTGACGTCGTTGAGCGCACGGACTCCGCCGAAGGTGACGGTCAGCCCGTCCGCCCGCAACGTCGTCTCGTGCTCGCGCCGCTGCATCGGCACCTCGGGGCCCAGCTCGACCGCCGGCCGTGACGAGGCTTTCGTCCGAGGCAGGATCTTGCCGGCCAGCCGCTTGAGGTCGCGGGCCTGCAGCGGCACGAGTCCGTCGGGGGCCTGGATGAGCACGATCAGCGTCAACGCGCCGAACACGAGCGACAGGTCAGTGACCGCACTCGAGGAGATCGTGTCGAGTAACTGGTACCCCAGGCCACCGTTCTGACCCGCGCCACCGACGAGCGGGCCAAGTAGGAAGCCCACGCCGCCAATCACGGCGTTCGACATCAGAGTGATCGATGTCATCGCGTCGTAGCCGGAGAACAGCGCGCTGGGAAAATAGAGAGTGGTGAGGATCCCCCCCAGGCCGGCAATCATCGCCGCGTAGCTGAAGGCGGCGATCTTGGATCCCAGGACGTTGACGCCGAGGGCGGCCGCGGCGCGCTCATTGGCGCGGATGGCCAGCAGGCGCCGGCCCGTGCGGCCACGACGCAGGTTGGCGATGCCGATCGCCAGCACGACGAACACGACCAGCACGAACACCGCATAGCGCTGGGGGAAGATGGTCGAGTCCAGGTCGAGTCCGAACAGCTTGAAGAACCCGATGCTCAGACCAGCGGCCCCGCCGTTGAGGTTGTTGTTGGACAGCACCAGGTCGACGACGCACACGCTGAACGCCAGCGTGGCGATGGCCAGCGCCATGCCCCGCGCCCGCAGCGCCGCCACTCCGACGATCAGCCCGATTGGCAGGCAGACAGCCACACCGCCGCCGATCGCCAGCCAGTATGGCGCGCCGGCGACCACGAGCTTGGCCATGCACATGGCGCCGCAGCCTGCGATCGCCCACTGCGCCAGCGAGATCTGCCCGGCGAAGCCGGTGAGGACGACGATGCTGAGCAGGACGATCCCGCCGATGAGGGTAAACGTGAGCGCGCCCACCCACGTGGGCGGCAGCACCGCGAAGATGAGCAGTATCACGACAGCGCTGGCGATGATCACCGGCACCCATCGGATCCGGCCCACCGTGACCCGCGGCAGGCGCTCCATCACGTGCCCGCGCACCGGCAACGCACGGCCGCGCGCGACGATGAACACCAGCACGGCGAAGAACGGCACCGCATCGCCAATTCCCTGCACGCTGACGTACTGGTTGAGCTCTGCCTGGGCGATGCCGATGGCCACCGCACCGAGGAACGCGATGGGGAACGAGGTGAGGTTGCCCAGGATGGCCGCGGCCAGGGCCGGCAGGAGCAGCGAGGTAGCCAGGCCGACCGAGAGGCCCGTGATGGGGGACAGCAGAATCGCGGCGAGGCCTGACAGTGCGCCACCCAGTGCCCAGTTCGCGCCGGCCACCATGCCGGGTGACCATCCCAGGGTGGCCAGGGACTCGCCGTCCTCGGCCACCGCAGAGGTGGCCAGACCAAACCGGGTCCACCGGTACAGAATGCCCGCCACCGCGGCGATGATCGCCGCGACCACGATGACCAGCAGTTGGTTGACGCCGACGCGCACCCCCAGGAAGCTCACCGGGTTGGTCGGCAGCAGTGAGGTGTCGGTGTACGTGTTACCCGCCGGGTACTCGAGGCCAACGACGCCGACGAGCACCACCATCAGCGCCA
>JAFAYP010000338.1 GCA_019240305.1 Solirubrobacterales bacterium | reverse complement strand
CGCAGAATGTGCGTCATGACCGACTTCCCCGAAACGCACCGCGACCTGCTCGACGCGCAGTTCGCTTCGCTGGCCACGATCGGCCCGAATGGCTTCCCGCAGGTCACCGAGATCTGGTTCCTGCATGATGAGGGCGAGCTCAAGCTTTCGCTCAATACCGCGCGCCTGAAGACGCGAAACCTCCAGCGCGACCCCAAGTGCAGCCTGTTTCTGCTCGACGTAGCGAGTCCGTACCGCTACCTCGAGGTACGCGGGACCGCGCGGGTCGAGCCCGACGACGACTACACGTTTGCCCGCCGGCTGGGCGCCAAGTACGACGCCGACCTGAGCGTGCACGACGGCCCCGGAGAGAGCCGGGTGGTGGTCACGATCGAGCCGGTCAACGTCTACGCGGTCGACATGCGCGGCGGCTGAGCGGCCGGGGGGTGGCCATCGAGCTCGCCAACCGCACCCGCGTCGAGAGCTTCACGACCCTGGACGGGTCGGAGATCCGCGAGCTGGCGGGCCGGCGGGGCGGCCCCGCCCGCCACCAGAGCCTGGCCGAAGCCACGCTCGGCGCCGGAGGTCAGACCATCGAGCACCTGCACCGGTCCAGCGAGGAGATCTACTACTTCGTGGCCGGTCGGGGCCGGCTGCGCCTCGGCACGGAGGAGAGCGAGGTGTCGGCCGGCGACTGCGTGGTGATCCCACCCGGCACGCGGCACAAGCTGTGGGCGGCGCCGGACGCCGATCTCGTGCTGCTGTGCGCATGCTCGCCGCCCTACAGCAACGAGGACACCGAGCTGACCGAGCCAGCGCCCGCGGAATAGACGCCACCTCCGTCTACCGTGAAGGGGATGGAGAGCACTCACCGCGAGCGCGTCGAGACGCTGCTGTCCGAGGCCGCCGCCGAGCACGCCAGCCTGCGCGCTCGCCTGCCGAGCGACCTGCGGGAGTCGCTACCGGTCGACGCGCAGGGCGTGACCCGGGCGATCGACCACCTCGCGGTGGCGGCCGGCCTGTCCGACAGCGAGCGCCGTGCGCTGATCCGTCCCCATGCGGTCAACCCGGCCGTGCTGCACGCCCGCGTGTTCGGCGGGGCGCCGCTCACGCGAGACACCGTGGTGGCGTCGTTCGTCGAGGGCGCGCGGGTGCGGGCGGATGCACTCGTGGCGCTGGCCGATGTGATCGGCGGCGAGCCCCTCGGGCACAAGGTCCGCGAGCTCCTCGTGGCCGACCCGCCGCCGGCGGAGGCCGATGCAGACGACGTGACCGCGGCGCTGCGCGCCACCTACGCCGCGCACGAGCGCGCTGCCATGCTGATCGCCGCTCGGCTCGACGCCGAGTGATGGATCGCTCCGCCGCGGCCCCGGCTACTGCATCGTGCTCATCGACGACATCGCGCCGTGTGAGCCCGGTACGACCAACCCCGGCACGTCGTGCGGCGCCGCGACCACCGCGATCCCCAGGATCAACAGCAGCGCGGCCGTCCCCCAAATGATCGTCCGCCGCCACGGAAGCGTCTTCTGAAGCGCGATGAGTGCCGCGATCACGGCCATCCAGGTGACGCTCATGACCCCGAGCGCGAACAACGCCACCATCAGCCCGCCGCAGCAACCCAGGCACCAGACGGCGTGCCGGGACCCCATCTCGAGGGCGCCGCGCCGGCCATCGCGCCAGCGCCCGAGCAGGAAGGCGAGCGGGCTGCGGCACCTGCCCAGACACGCGTCCTTGAGCGGCGTGAGCTCGTAGACGGCGGTCAGGGCCAGCACGCCGCCGGCCACCCACCGCCCCGCGCCATTCCACGCCAGCAGCCCGCCGAAAACGCTGCGCCCGAGCTCGAACAGGCCGTAGGCGAGAAGCCCGGCCGCGCCCCACACCAGAAGGTAGGCGCCGGCGAACAGCAGCGGGCGGTCCAGGCCGCGGCTGCGCGTCATGCGCGCGTACAGCGCCAACGTCGGCGCCAGCGACGGAAACATCATCGCGGCCATCATCACTACCCACACGCCCAAAAACCAGCCGAGCGCGCCCAGGTCGGTGCCAGGGCCCGCATCCATGCCCGCCATGCGGCCGGCGGTCGACCACCAGGCCAGGCCGGCGAGGGCCAGCACGGCGAGCACCAGCGTGAGGCGGCCGCGCAGCGCGACGAACGCCTCGCCGAGCTCCGCGCGCTCCGAGGCGGCTCCGCCGGCCCGCACCGTGGCCGGGACCGCGGTGATGCTCATGCCGCCCACGAGAACTCCGACCGCGAGAAGGCGGCGCTGCCCTCGTAGCTGATCCCGAAGGCGTCTATCCGCGAGCGCGTCGCGCGCGCCACCGTCAGCTCGGGTCCGGCTGGATGTAACACGCCGGTCAGCTTCACCGGTTCATGGCTCTCCGAGCCCAGCGGCACGACGTCCTCGATCTCAAGATCGACCGCGTCGCCGATCCGTACCGAGTGCCGTAGACCGTCGGCCTGAACCGTAATCGGCGCCCGCTCTATCCCGAGCACCTCGCCGACCAGCGGACCGAGAGCCGCCATCGGACCGCCGAGTGCGCCCGAGAACACCGCGCCCAGCTTCTCGGCCTGCGCATCGGAGGCGCCCGCGTCGATGAACAACCCCAGCCGCCAGTTGCCGTCGCTCATGACCTTCGGCGTATCGGCGATCACGGCGACGTTCAGCCCGCTGACGTCGATCCCGTCCACCTCACCGCGGTTAACCTGGAAGACCAGCGTGACCCGGCAGCGGTCGAGCGTCGCGGGGAGCGCGAAGGACGCGGTGCACGGGCAGACGACGTCGCACGAGCAGCTCTCGAAATACGAGAGCTCGAGCTTCCAGGACATTGCGGACCTCCTCCTATCGACCGGCCGGGCGCCGAGACCCGATTCTTCCCGACGGGGCGCGAACGGTCAACCGCCGCGGTCTACGGCCAAAAGGCGCCGGAGGCGCACTGGCGGTCAGCCCGGCGTGCGCGCTCGGTCAAGCGCAGCGCGGTCCGGATCGACGATGATGTTGCCCCACCACGATTCGGAGGCGAGAGAGATGCAGACCAAGGCGGCAGTCCTGTGGGAGTACGGCGGCGAATGGGAGATCGACGAGCTGACGCTCGACGATCCCCGCGAGGGCGAGGTTCTGATCCGGCTCGCGGCCTCCGGGCTGTGCCATTCCGACGAGCACGTCCGGATCGGCGACCTGCCGATGGAGGATCTGCCCGCGATCGGCGGGCACGAGGGCGCCGGCGTCGTCGAGGCGGTCGGCCCGGGCGTGCACACCGTGGCCGAGGGCGATCACGTCGTGCTCAGCTTCATCCCGGTTTGCGGCAAGTGCCAGTGGTGCGCGCAGGGCCGCGAGAACCTGTGTGTCTACGGGGCCGGCATCCAGGTCGGCTTGCAGCGCGATGACACGAGCCGCCACCACGTGCGCGGCAAGGCGGCGCGGCTCATGTGCAACATCGGCACGTTCTCGCCGTACACCGTCGTCCACGAGGACTCCGTGGTCAAGATCGACGACGACATCCCGCTCGACAAGGCAGCCCTGGTGGGATGCGGCGTCACCACCGGCTACGGCACGGCGGTCTATGGCGCCGAGGTCCGCGCCGGCGAGACCGTCGTCGTGCTCGGAATCGGCGGCGTCGGCGCCAATGCCGTCCAGGGCGCCCGCGTGGCCGGGGCGAGCAAGATCATCGCGATCGACCCCTCGCCCTTCAACCGCGAGCAGGCCGGTAAGTTCGGCGCGACCCACATGTTCGCCTCCGCGGAGGAGGCGCTCGAGCCGATCAACGAGATGACCCGCGGTGAGATGGCCAACGCCGCGCTGGTGACCGTCGATGTCACCACCGGAAAGGTGATCGGCGATGCCGTGTCGCTGGTCGGAAAGTGCGGACGGGTGGCCCTGACCTCGCTCGCGCCGATGGACGCCACCGATGTCCAGATGCCGATCTTCGAGGTCATCGCCTACGAGAAGCAGATCGTCGGCTGCCTGTTCGGGCATGCCAACCCGCGGGCGGACATCCCCAAGCTGCTGTCCCTGTATCGCGAGGGCAAGCTGCTGCTCGACGAGCTGATCACCCGCACCTACACCCTCGAGCAGATCAATGAGGGCTACGAGGCCATGCGCACGCACCAAAACATCCGTGGCCTGGTGCTCTACGACTGATGGAGCACCGACGCTTCGGGCGTACGGAGCTCCACGTCCCGGTCGTGGGCCTGGGCACCTGGCAGACGTTCGATGTCGGAGCAGACAACGAGGCCGGCGCCCGCGACGTGGTCGAGGCCGTGTGGGCAGGCGGTACGCGGTTCTTCGACTCCTCGCCGATGTACGGGCGGTCCGAGGGCGTGCTCGGGCGTGCCCTCGGCGAGCGGCGTGGCGACGCCCTGGTGGCGACCAAGATCTGGACCAGCTCACCGGCCGAGGCGCGTAGCCAGTTCGACGATCAGCTCGAGTTCTATGGCGGGAGGATCGACCTAGAGCAGGTGCACAACCTGGTGGCGTGGCGCACGCAGCTCGACTGGATGGAGGAGCAGCGCGACGCGGGACGGATCGCCTTCCTCGGCGCGACCCACTACGCCGCCAGCGCATTCGACGAGCTCGAGACCGTGATGCGCACCGGGCGGATCGATGCCATCCAAGTGCCCTACAACCCGCTCGAGCGCGAGGCCGAACGGAGAATCCTGCCCCGGCGGCCGAGCTCGACCTGGGGGTAATCGCCATGCGACCCCTCGGGGGCGGTTCTCTCGTGCGACGGCACGACCCCGCCGAACTGCTCAAGTGGACGCTCGGCGACGAGCGGGTTCACGTGGCGATTCCCGCCACCTCGAACGTCGCCCACGCCCGCCTCAACACCGCTGCCGGGGAGCCGCCATGGCCCTCGGTGCAGGAGCGCGAAAGGCTCGTCAGCCACTAAGTGAGCGGAGTTGGCGGTCGCCGGGCCTTACGTGGGCTCTCCGGCATCGCACTTCAACTACATCGCGCTGCCGGTCATGCACGACGTCATGCTGCTCGTTTGGCTCCAGCCGAAGTTCAAGCACAACACGTTTGTGTACAACCTCAAGACCGACCTCTCATCGGTGGTCACCTGGGATCAAAAGGGTGACCCGAGCCTCGGTTCGGTGACAATCGTAAAGGCGGGGAGCGACCCGATTCCGTGAATCACTCCGGTGTTCGCCTGACCGTCAGGCGAACACCGACCCCCCGTCGGAGCACAGCGTCTGGCCGGTGATCGCCCCGGCGGCATCCGAGGCGAGGAAGGCCACCACGCCCGCGACATCGTCGGGGACGAGCGAGCGCGGCAGGGACTGGCGCACGAGAACCTCCTGGAACGCCTCGTCCGGCAGGTCCGCCTCGGTGAACGGCGTGCGGGTCAACCCGGGCGCAACGCAGTTGATGGTGATGCCGTGGGCGCCGAGCGGCTTGGCCAGCGCGCGGGCGATCCCGACCAGCGTGGCCTTGCTCGCCACATAGGGCAGGAAGTCATCGGCCGGCGGCCGCCACACGGTATTCGAGGTGATGAAGATGATCCGGCCGAAGGCGCGCTCGCGCATGGCCGGCGCGAGCGCCTGGCACAGCCACAGCGCCGACTCGACGTTGACCGCTTGCACGTGGCGCCACGTCGCCAGATCGAGATCGGCCAGCGCCGCGCGATCGAACGCGGCTGCGGCGTGCACGAGCACTTCGCGCGGTCCGAGGCGCTCGGCGATTGCTCGCACGGCGCGCTCGTCGGCCAGATCGACCGCGAACTCGCCCCCACGGTCGAGGATCGCGACCTCGTGCCCGCTGCCGGCCAGTGCGCGCACGATCGCTCCGCCGATCCCTCCCGCACCTCCGGTAACCACCGCTGCTCTCGCCATCCGCCTCCGATCTGGGCGTTCGCGTTCGCCGCGATGCTAACCGGCGCCGTCGTGACACGGGCGCGCAACTCCACGCCCCGAAGCGGGTTAAGTCGGGCGCAGGCTCACTCACCATCCGGCTGAGGAACCGGGAGGGGAATATGCGACGCCGATCCCGCACGGGACTACTGCTGTGCGCACTATTGGTCACGGGCTGCAGCGGCTGGCTGGCCATCGCCAGTTCCGCGGCGGCTCCGGCGTCGGCCGCCCGCTTGGTGACGACCTGCCGGGCGCGCGGGCGATGCTGCCAGCCCCCCGCGCGGACGGCGCGCCGGCCGGCACCCTCTCGCTGTCTCACGATCACCAGCAGCCCCAACCCGTCCACCGACGGCCAAACCGTCACGATCTCCGGCCGGCTGTCCGGGCCGCGCCGGGCCCGTGCGTGGGTCTTGCTGTGGCGGCGCCTTCCCGGTCAGAGGCGCTTTCACCCCACCGCGGCAACCCGGACCGACCGTGCGGGTCGCTACTCGATGATCGTTCTCGTCAACGGCAACCGCTGGTGGTATGTGACCGCCCGTGGCTTCCGCAGCCGGACCGTGCACCAGCGGGTGGGAGCGCTGATCACGCTGGCCGGTTCGGAGACGCGTGCAGCCCCCGGTGATCAGGTCACGTTCACCGGGACGGTGGCGCCGTCACATGCCGGACAGGCGGTCCAGCTGCAGGCGCTCGAAGCGAGCGGATGGCAGACCGTTGCCAGCGGCACGCTCGATCAGACCTCCGCGTTCTCGCTCGCCTACACCTTCCCGAGCGAAGCCACGTACCAATTGCGAATCTACCTGCCCTGGGGGGCCCAGAACATCAACTCCTACTCCCCCGGAGTCAGCGTCACCGTCAAGGCGATCTTCAAGATCAAGCACGTCGTGATCATCATGCAGGAGAACCGGTCCTTCGACCAATACTTCGGCACGTTCCCCGGGGCGCAGGGGATCCCCGGGCTGGCCGGCAATCCGGGCACGCTGCCGTGCGAGCCAGACCCGGTCAACGGCGGCTGCGTGCAGCCGTTCCACGACACCAACGACAAGAACTACGGCGGACCCCACGGCGCCGCGAATGCCACGGCCGACATGGACTGCACCGATCCGAGCACCCGCAGCGGCTGCCGGATGGACGGCTTCGTGGGCCAGGCCGAGAAGGGCCAGAGCTGCACCAGCAACGACCCGAATTGCAGTCCATGCACGACCCAGACGCACGCCCAATGCGTGGACGTGATGGGCTATCACGACGCCGGCGAGATTCCCAACTACTGGGCCTACGCCGAGAACTTCGTGCTCCAGGACCACATGTACGAGCCCAACGCGTCGTGGAGCCTGCCCGAGCACCTCTTCCAGGTCTCGGAGTGGTCCGCCTTCTGCACGAATCCGCTGGATCCGTCCTCCTGCACGAACGCGCTCCAGAACCCCAACCCGTCCGACGGGCAGGAGCACTACGCCTGGACCGACATGACCTACCTGCTGCACCAGCAGAACGTGAGCTGGGCCTATTACGTGTTCCAGGGCACCGAGCCCGACTGCGAGAACGACAGCGCGATGACCTGCGCGCCCGTGCAGCAGGGGCCCAAGACCCCGGGGATCTGGAACCCGCTGCCGTCATTCACCGACGTAGCCCAGGACGGCCAACTGAGCAACATCCAGTCACTGTCGAACTTCTTCACCGCCGCGAAGGCGGGCACGCTGCCGGCCGTCTCCTGGATCGACCCCAACGGCACGGTGTCAGAGCACCCCACCGCACTTGTGAGCGCAGGCCAGACCTACGTCACCGGTCTGATCAACACGATCATGCAGAGCCCGGACTGGGACAGCACGGCAATCTTCCTCTCCTGGGATGACTGGGGCGGCTTCTACGACCAGGTGGTGCCGCCGATCGCGGACGAGAACGGCTACGGCCTGCGGGTTCCCGGGATCGTCATCAGCCCATACGCGAGGCAGGGCATGATCGATCATCAGACCCTGAGCCACGACGCGTACAACAAGTTCATCGAGGATGACTTCCTCGGCGGCCAGCGGCTCGACCCGGCCACCGACGGTCGCCCCGATCCCCGCCCCGACGTCCGCGAGAACAGCCCGATCCTCGGCGACCTGACCGCTGACTTCGACTTCACCCAGCCGCCCCGCCCGCCGCTGATCCTGCCGGTGTGCCCGACCACCGACCTCACGCCACCGCCGAGCTGCTGAGCCGAAGCGCCAGGGATCGACGGTTAGCCGCGTGCGGTGCGGTTGGCGATCGCCACGTACGCGCCGGCGGCCGCATCACTTCATCGACGAGCTCACCTCGCTGATCTCGCATATCCGCGACGACACGTAGTCGGTCACCTGTCCAAACCCAGTAGAAACCCGCACGCGTAGGCGTTTAACCGGTGTACGCTGGGTCGGAAGGTCATGGACGCCGACGAAGATGTGGGAGGGGCGGGGGGCGCCCGCGCCGGCGGGCTGGGCGATCGGCTGGTCGCACCGGCCTCGATCCTCGAGAGCCTGCCGGACGCCGTGGTGGCGGCCGATCGCAGCGGACAGATCGTGTTCGTCAACACGCTGGCCGAGCAGCTATTCGGTTGGCCCGGCGATGAGCTGATCGGTCAGCCGGTGCAGACGCTGTGGCCCGCGCGCGTGCGCGAGCGCTACGCGCGCAACATGGAGCTGTACTTCGCCACCGAGCATCCGTTGCGCTTCACGACCGCGGCGTGGGGGCTGCGTCGTGACGGCTCGGAGTTCATCGGCGAGATGAGCTGGGGCATCCTCGAGACCACCGGAGGTCCGGTCCTCCTCGCCGTGGGGCGCGACATCTCAGAGCGCCGCGCGGCCGAGGCGCGCCTGCGCGCGGTCGCGGTAATCGGCGAGCGTGCCCTGGCCGGCGCCGATCCAGCCGACCTGGCCGGCCAGGCGATCTCGCTGTTGAGGACGCTGCTGCCGATCGAGGGAGCCGTGCTGCGGATGGCGGACGGCTCCAGCGTGGCGGCCTCGGGGCCGGTGTCCGAGGCGAGCGTGCGCCTGTCCGTCGGCAACGGCGACGAGCTGCTGATGACCGCGGTGCGTTCCCTGGCGGAGGAGGAGCTCAGCTTCGTGCGCGCCGTGGCCAGCATGTTGGCCACGGCTCTGGCGCGGCTGCGCAGCGAAGAGCGGGTCCGTTATGAGGCGATGCATGACCCGCTCACCGGCCTGGCCAACCGCACGCTGCTGCGCGACCGTCTGGAACACGCACTCGCCCGGCGCGAGCAGGACCCCACGGCCGCGCTGTTTGTCGACCTGGACAACTTCAAGCAGGTCAATGACCTCCATGGTCACGCCACGGGCGACGCCGTGCTGGTGGAGATCGCGCGGCGCATGCACGCCGCGGTTCGCCCGGGGGACACGGTCGCGCGGCTCGGCGGCGACGAGTTCGTCGCGGTTTGCGAGAACATCGACCAAGAGGCGGCACTCGCCATCGGCCGGCGCCTCCGGCAGGCCATCCAGCAGCCGCTCAGCGCCGGCGGCGTGGAGCATCACCTGTTCGCGAGCATCGGCATCGCGATCGGTGCGAGCGATCCAGAGGCGCTGCTGGCGAACGCGGACGCAGCCGTCTACCGGGCCAAGGCGGCCGGACGCGGGCGCGTCGAGCTTTACCAGTAGCGCTCGGGTATCACGAGCCGTTCGCGCACACGTTCAGCCCCACCCGCGGCCGGCGAGCGGTGGCGCGTGCTCGCCGCGATAGACACCGCCGGTGAGCTCGTCGGGCATGTGATGCTGACCACGTGGCCCGACCACGGGCTCGGCCTGATCGGCCGGGTCCTGGTCGACCCGGAGCGACGCGGCAGCGGACTCGGCGGGGCACTGATGAGCGAGATCGTTCGGGTTGGCTTCGACGAGGCCGGCTTGCATCGTCCGAAGTACGGCTCCTCCGGCGTCCGGTTGGCGAGCGCCACCAGGCGGTCGAGCCGCGCGAGTTCGGTGGCCCCGATCCGGAACGTGCGGTGGTGGGTGCCGGCCCACTCACCCCACGCGGTTCGCGCCGAGCTGCTCGGGCGTCTGGGCCGGTGCGACGATGCCGCCACGGCCTATCGAGAGGCGATCGGCCTCACCGGGAACGGCGTGGAGGTCGCGCTGCTTCAGAAGCGTCTCACCGCGATCTACGCGGCGTAGGCGTACGGGTGGTGGTAGACCTCGAGCGCGCTCTCTCCGGTGCCGACCGGCAGCTCGAATGCGTCCCCGGTCTTGCTGTCGTGGACGGCAACCGACAGGTGGCCGTCCACCTGG
>JAFAYP010000329.1 GCA_019240305.1 Solirubrobacterales bacterium | reverse complement strand
ATCTCGCCGTGGAACTCGAGGTACTCGAGCGGGTGATCCTCGGTCCTGACCGCCAGGCGGTTATCGGACGGGTCGGGCGGGATGCCGTTGGGAACCGCCCACGAGGCGAGCACACCGTCGTGCTCCAGGCGCAGGTCCCAGTGCAGGCGGGTGGCGTGATGCTCCTGGATCACGAAGCGGCGCCCGTCGGCGTCGGCGCGGGCCTGGCCGGCGGGCTCCGAGGTGGTCTCGAAGTCGCGCTTGGCTCGGTAGCTACCGAGCTTGGTGGTGTCCTTGGCCCGCGGCACGCCACCTTGATGATGGCGAACCTGCGCCGATGAGTCTTCACAAATACTTAGGGCGGCGCGCCACAATTGCCTGCATGGCGCGCGTTCTGGTCGTCGATGACGAGCCGGCAGTACGACGGGCGCTCGAGCGTGCCCTGAGATTGGAGCGCTATGACGTGGACCTGGCCGGCGACGGCGAGGAGGCCCTCGACGCGCTCGCGAAGTCCCCTCCGGACGCCGTGATCCTCGACATCGGGATGCCCCGGCTCGACGGGTTGGAGGTGTGCCGACGGATGCGGCAGGCCGGCGACCGGACCCCCGTGCTGATGCTGACCGCGCGCGACGCGATCGACGACCGCGTGGAAGGACTCGACGTCGGGGCCGATGACTACCTGGTCAAGCCGTTTGCCCTGCGCGAGCTCCAGGCCCGGCTGCGGGCGCTCCTGCGCCGCTCGGGCGATGGCGCGGACGGCGAGATCCTCAGGTACGCCGACATGGTGCTCGACCCGGTCGCCCACGAGGTGCGCCGCGGCGAGAGGCTGATCGAGCTGTCGAAGACCGAGTTCCTGCTGCTCGAGCTGTTCATGCGCCACCCTCGACAGGTGCTCACGCGCTCTACGATCTTCGAGAACGTGTGGGGATACGACTTCGGCCCGACCTCCAACGCGCTCGGCGTGTACATGGGGTACCTGCGGCGCAAGACCGAATCCGGCGGCGAGACCCGCCTGCTGCACACGGTCCGGGGTGTCGGCTACGTCCTGCGGGACTGAGCCGTGCCGCTGCGCAAGAGAATTGCCTGGGTGGCCGCCTCCGCGGTCGCCGTCGCCGTGTTCATCGCCGCGATGGTCTGCTACCTGGTCGTGCGCAGCCAGCTGCTCGGACAGGTCGACAGCGCGCTCAGGGCCCAGGCGACCAACGTGCAGCAGGATGGCCAAGCCGCCCTTTCCCAGCCCCCACCCGGAGGGTCACCAAGCACCGGCGGCCCGGCGCAGTACTACCAGATCGTCGGTCCGGACGGCCAGGCTCTGGCGGGCGATCTGTCGCTGCCGATCGATAGTCAGGCCACGGCGGTGGCCGCCGGCAACGGCTCGTCGTTCCTATCGACCGTCCAAGTCGGCGCCGATCATTTCCGCGAGCTCACCCTCCCGGTCAACGTCGCGATGGGCTTCGGCCGGGTCGAGCAGGGCGCCCTGCAGCTCGCGCGCCCGCTGGACGGCACCGAGAACCTCCTCCAGAACCTGCGCCTGATCCTGCTGCTGGTGTGCGCCGGCGGCATCGCGCTCGGCGCGGTTCTCGGACGGCTCGGGGCCCGGCGCGTGCTCGCGCCGCTGGCCGAGGTCGCCGAGACCGCGCGCCACATCGAGGAGACCGAGGACCTGTCGAGCCGGCTCCGGGTCCACGCCGACGACGAGGTGGGCCAGCTGACCACGCGCTTCAACGCGATGATCGGACGTCTCCAGCACTCGCGCGAGGCGCTGGATGAGTCCGTGCGCGCCCAGCGCCAGCTCGTCGCCGACGCCTCGCACGAGCTGCGCACTCCGATCACCAGCCTGCGCACGAACATCGAGGTCCTGCTCGAGCAGGGCGATGAGCTCACTGACGACGACCGGCACCGGCTGCTGGCCGACGTGCTCGAACAGAGCCAGGAGCTCAGCGGCTTGATCGGCGACGTGATCGAGCTGGCCCGCGGCGATCTGCCGCTGACCTCGGCCGAGGACGTCGCACTCGACCGGGTCGTGGCCGAGGCGGTGGCCCGGGCCCAGCGCGACTTCCCGAATGTCGTGTACGAGACCTCGCTTCAGCCGGTGATCGTCGAGGGCAGGCCCGAGCGGCTCGCGCGCGCGGTCAGGAACCTGCTCGACAACGCCGCCCACCACTCCTCGCCGGCCGGCGTGATCGAGGTCACGGTCGACCACGCCGGGCTCCGGGTCCGCGATCACGGGACCGGCATCGATGAGTCCGACCTGCCCTACGTGTTCGATCGCTTCTATCGCGGGGCAAACTCCCGCCACCGCCAGGGGAGCGGCCTCGGCCTGGCCATCGTCCGCCAGGTCGCCTCGCAGCACGGCGGCTCGATCGAGGCGGCGAACGCTCCCGACAGTGGCGCGCTGTTCACGCTGCACCTCCCCACGGTCACGGCGAGCGACATCGCCCCCGAGCCCTCGCTCGTTCCCGAGCCCGCCCGGACCACGAGCTGACCGAGCTCGTCAGCGCCAGCAGACCCAGGCCACGTAACCGTCAGGTGCCGACAGTGACTCGGCGTGCCACGGGCCGCAGCGGCCGTCGGGCCAGCCCAGCGGCGACTCCAGTCGGCGCGGGTCGTACTCGAGCGCGTCCCCGAGCGCCTTCGACAGGGCCTCCTTGCCGCACCACAGCGAGATGGCGTGGGCGTCGGGGTCGCGCTCGGGCGGCGCCTCGACGGATCGCTCGGCCGGTGTGGAGATCGACTCCAGGAAGCTCGCCCCGCACGCCTCGACCCGCTCGATGTCGACCCCGACCGGCCCATCGTGCCAGGCCACGAGCGCATATGGATAGCGATACGAGCGCGATGCGGTCAGGTCCGGATGGGCGTCGCTCAGCGAGCGCGCCCAACCGCGCAGGCCGCTCTCGTCCAGACCGCCCTGGCGCGCGTCGAGGAGCCGCACGGCGGGACCGGCGGCGATCACGCCGACACCACCGGCGCGCCGTGCCAGCGGGTGCCCTCGGGCAGGCACTCGCCCCGCATCACCACCGAGCGGGCTCCCACCGAGCAACCCGCGCCGAGCGCGGCGTCGGGCAGGATTGCGCTGATCGGCCCCAGCGTAGAGCCGGCCCCCAGGGAGACCGGTCCGATCCGCATGAGACGGTCGTGGAACAGGTGCGCCTGCACGATCGCGTGCCGGTTGACCACGCAGCCGTCGGCCAGCTCGACCATGTCGAACTCGGTGATCGTCATCGAGTCGCACCACACGTCGCGGCCGACCTTGGACCCCATCAGCCTCAGGTACAACGACATCAACGGGGTGGCCAGCGCGGCGCCCATCAGCCAGGCGCCGGCCAGTCGCTCCTGGAGGGTGTTCATGATCTCGTCGCGCCAGACGAAGAACGACCAGAGCGGGTGCTCGCCCGGACGGTAGCGGCCGATCAGCAGCCACTTGAAGGCGATCGTCACGGCGGCCGCGCAGCCGCCGGCGGCCAGGAACGCGAATGGGGTCGCCACCGCCATGGCGCCCAGCCCGTCCCGCGACCCGATCCGCTCGAGCGCGTCGAACATCGACGAGGCCAGGATCAGGGACAGCGTGCTGCCCAGCAGGATCCGGACCACCTCGGTGGCGGCGCGGCCCAGCACCACCCGGCGCGGCGGATCGATCGTCCGGGCCGGATCGGCGGCGTCCGGAACCCGAGGGAGCTCGAGCGCGGGGCACCCGAACCAGCTCGTCCCGTCCGGCACCTCGCGCGGAGCGGTGGTCATGACGCCGACCAGGCTCCCCTCGCCCACGCCGGTGCCGTCCTGGAGGATCGCGCCGTTGCCGACGAAGCTGCCCTCGCCCACCTCGATCGAGGCGACGTGCAGCCACCCGCGCCGCGACCTCGTGCTGGCGAACGCCGCGACGTCAGCGGCAAAGCTCATGTCCCGCAGCGCGGTCAGCCGATTCAGCCCCGACACCACCGAGACCTCGGTTCGCTTGCCCACGGGCACCCCGAGCAGCCGCAGCCACCACCGGGTGTAGACGCTCGCGTAGAGCGGGAACAGCAGGCTGTTGGTGGCCTCCATGAGCGAATCGGTCAGCCACAGCGCCCAGCGTGTCGGTCCGTGCTCGGCGTGCCAGCCAGGGCGGATGAGCGGTGACACCGCCCGGATGACCGCGGCTACCAGCAGCGCGTAGACGACCAGGAAGCTCAGCACCAGCAGCGGGGCCAGCGCGATCGACTCGCCGGCGAGGCGGCCGGCGCTGAAGCCTCCGGGGGCGAGCGCGAGCAGGAGGAGCACCTCGGGGATGCTCGCGGCGAGCGGCAGCAGGTTCTTGATCGCGAGTCCGAGCGCGTAGGCCAGCTTCATCGAGCGCGGGCGGGCGGGCGCCGGTGCGCCACCCGCCGGCCATCCTTCCCCGGCCCCACCCGTCCTGCGCGCCGGCGAACCCGCCCACCGCTCCCCGGGCGCAACGGCTCCGGCGACCACGCTGCCCGGCTCGATCTCCGCGTCGGCGCCGATCCTCGCGCCCGGCATCAGCACGCTGAGCGCCCCGATGCGGGCCCCCGCGCCGATCGCGAGGCGCCCGACCACGAGCTCGTCGCCCTCGACCCACCAGCCGGCCAGGTCGACCCCGGCCTCGATCGTGGCGTCCTCGCCGATGGTGACCAGGCTGGTGACCGGGGGCAGGGTGAACAGGCGGGCGCCGGCGCCGACGCGGTGGCCGCCGAGCCGCGAGTAGCGGGCCGCCCAGGGCGTGCCCTCGAGGCCCTGGACCCGCCATGCATCGGCCAGCCGCTCGAGCAGCCAGATGCGGAACATCAGCCAGCTGTGGCGCGGGTAGCGACCCGGGGCCAGGTTCCCGAGCAAGAGCCGGCGGGCGCCCGCGAGCAGCACCGCCCGCCCCGGCACGCTGGCGAAGGCGACCCAGCCGGCGATCAGCCAGCCCCAGCCGAGCTGCGGTCCCAGCCGGCCCCCCTCCAGGC
>JAFAYP010000129.1 GCA_019240305.1 Solirubrobacterales bacterium | reverse complement strand
CCAGGTGATCTACGCCGGCACGGCGAGCAAGAGCCTCGCGCCGGGGGTGCGTCTCGGCTGGCTGGTGATCCCGTCGGCGCTCGTCGACGAGGTGAGCGAAGTCCAGGCCCTCACCCTGCGCAATACGAGTTCCCTGGACCAACTGACCCTGGCTCGCTTCATCACCTCCGGCGGATACGACCGGCATATCCGGCGCTGTCGGCTGGCCTACCGGCGTCGGCGCGACCGATTGATCGCCGCGGTACAGAAACAGGCGCCCGGCGTTCGGGTCAGTGGCATCGCTGCCGGGCTGCACGCTCTGCTGCGGCTACCCGCGGATCTCAACGAGCGCGAAGTGGTCACCCGCGCCGCAGACCACGGACTCGCACTCGAGGGACTGAGCGCGTACGCGGCGGGCGAGCCCGCAGACGCGGCGCTGGTGATCGGCTACGGCACCCCACCCGAGCACGCCTACACCGCCGCACTCGCGCGACTCGCCGCCGTCCTGCGGGGCGCTGTTTGATGTCGGCCGCCGTCAGCTGTACGTCCGCGCGGGCTTGCGGGCGCGGATGATTGCCGCGCCCGCGTGTTCGTGCACGCGGTGCGTCTCGCGGATCTCGATGTCCTTCAGGCCGGCGAGCTCGAGCGCAGCTCGGAACTCGCGTTCGGTGAGCGCGCCGGCGACGCAGCCTGTCCACGCCGAGACATCCGACCGGGTCTGCTCGTCGAGCTCGGGGTCGGCGATCACGTCGGAGACTGCGAACCGCCCGCCCGGGCGCAGGACCCGGGCTGCCTCGCGCAGGACCCGCGGCTTGTCGCCGGAGAGGTTGATCACGCAGTTGGAGATGATCACGTCGACGGTCGCGTCGGCCAGGGGCAGGTCCTCGAGGTAGCCCTTGAGGAACTCGACGTTCTGCACGCCTGCGTCGGCCGCGCCCAGTCGCGCCAGCTCGAGCATCTCGTCGGTCATGTCGAGACCGATTGCCTTGCCGGTGGGCCCTACCCGTCGCGCGGATATGAGGACGTCGGCGCCGGCTCCGGAGCCGAGGTCGAGCACGGTGTCTCCCTCGTGGAGCTCGGCCACGGCCGTCGGCACCCCGCAACCGAGCGACGCGCGCAGCGCCGCTTCGGGAGCACCATCTCCAGCGTCCTCGTCATACAGGGCGCGCCCGAACACCCCTGTGCCCGAGGCTGGCTCGCAGGCGCCGGAACCCGCGCCGCAGCATCCGGCCTCGGTCGTTTGGGACCGTGCGCAGTCATCTTCGGCCGCAGCCTTCGCAGTGCGGGCGTATTTCTCACGCACGGACTCGCGGATGTCGGTCAGCTCAGCCATGCGGACAACTCCTTCAGCGCATCGGGGATCACGAAGTAATAGGCCCACAGCCCGACTCGCTCTGACCCGACAATCCCGGCCTCGCGGAGCACTTTCAGGTGGTGCGACACGGTTGGCTGGGAGAGGTTGAATAGGGGCACCAGCTCGCACACGCACACCTTGCCGGCGTGCCTTCTGAGCACATCGACGAGCTGAAGTCGGACCGGATCGCCAAGCGCCTTGGCGACCCGTGCCACCCGCTTCGCCTGCTCAGCCTCCACGTCCGGATAGACGACGGGCTCGCAGCAGCGCTCGCCCGCCGGGCGCTTGGTCTTCGGCGCGAGCTGCAGATCGATAGCCATTTATATACAGATATCGATTCAAGCGAAATTTGTCAATGTATAGACTTCGAGCAGAGATTCGGATGAGCACCGTCCTCTTCGTATGCCTGCACAACGCCGGTCGCTCTCAAATGAGCGAGGCGCTGTTCGAACGCGCCGCGGCCGGTCGCCACATCGCTCTGTCGGCCGGCACCACACCGGCGGAGCGCGTTCACCCGCAGGTGGTTGAGGTGATGAGAGAGATAGGCATCGATCTAGCCGGGCGCAAGCCCCAGCTCCTCACCCGCGAGCTCGCGCAGGAAGCCGACGTGTTGATCACCATGGGCTGCGGCGATCAGTGCCCGTACATCCCGGGCAAGCGCTACATCGACTGGGACCTACCCGACCCAAAGGGTCGTCCGGTCGAGGATGTCCGGGCGATCCGGGACGACGTACTTGCGCACGTCGAAACGCTCCTCACCGAGTTGGACGTCGGATGAGCTGCCCGGGGTCCGAGAATGGCGAGACCCGGACTTGAACCGGGGACACCACGATTTTCAGTCGTGTGCTCTACCAACTGAGCTATCTCGCCGTGGGCAGGCGATGCTAGCGAGTCGCGACTCGGCTGAGCGAGCCGCTTGGGCCGGTCCGGCCATGGTTGCTTTCCTCCGTTTGCTGGGTGATCACGGGGTGAAGCGGGTAGGGCCGGGAGAGCTCCAATCGTACCGCCGCCGCGGGAGGCAGAATCGATCCGATGACATCGAGCAAGCGCCTGTTCGTCCTCCGCCACGCCAAGTCGAGCTGGGATAACCCGGGACTCGACGATCACGAGCGCCCGCTCGCGGCTCGCGGCCGGCGCGCGCTCGACGTCATTGCGGCACATCTGGCCGCGACCGGAACGGAGCCCGAGCTGGTCCTCTGCTCGAGCGCGCGGCGCACACGCGAGACGCTCGATGGAATCGCCGTCGGTGGCGAGCATGTGATCGAACCGGC
>JAFAYP010000503.1 GCA_019240305.1 Solirubrobacterales bacterium | reverse complement strand
GCGAAGGAAGCCCACTCGGGCTGCAAGGTGTACGCCGCGGCACTCGATCGCCATTCGGTGCGCCGCCTGAGCGTGCTCAGCGAGTTTCGGCGCGCGCTCGACTCCGACGAGATCGTGGTCTTCTACCAGCCGATCATGTACATGGGCGGGATGCGCGTGCATGGGGCGGAGGCCTTGGTGCGCTGGCAGCATCCCGAGCTCGGGCTGCTCCCCCCGTCGGACTTCATCCCGATCGTCGAGCAGACCGGGTTGATCGCGCCGCTCACTCGGCATGTGCTCGAGCAGGCGATCGCGCAGTGCGTGACGTGGCGTCGCGCCGGCCTCGAATTGACCGTGTCGGCCAACCTGTCGGTGCGCAATCTGCTGGATCCCGACCTGCCGGCGCTCATCGACGACCTGCTTTCGCTGTACCGCCTGGTTCCCGAGGCGCTCCAGCTCGAGATCACCGAAAGCATGCTGATGTCCGATCCGGACCGCTCGCTGGTCACGCTCACACGGCTCAACGAGCTCGGCGTGGGCCTGTCGGTCGACGATTACGGCACCGGCTACTCGTCGCTGGCCAACCTGCGGCGCCTGCCGATCGACGAGCTGAAGATCGACCGCTCGTTCGTCTCACCGATGCTGAGCGACGAGAGCGATCTGATCATCGTGCGCTCGACGATCAACCTGGGTCACGACCTCGGCCTGAAGGTCGTCGCCGAGGGGGTTGAGGACGAGGCCACGCTGCGTCGCCTGGGAGGCCTGGGCTGCGACTTCGCTCAGGGCTACCACTTCAGCAAGCCGCTCGCCCCTCGAGCCTTCAACGAGTGGATGGGCGCGAGCATGGATCGGGCCGAGACGATCGTCCGCGAGCACGACGACCTCTCAGAGCCGGCTGCCGCCGCCTGACCGCGACGTGTCGGTTACTTCTTCTTGCTGCTGCGTTTGGCGGTCGCGCGCGTGCCCGCGGCCTTCCCGGCTTGCTTGGCCGCGCTACCCGCTGCGCGAGCAGCGGACTTGGCTCCGCCGGCTACACCACCCGCAGCACGCTTAGCCTGACTCGCCGCGGCGCCGGCGCTTCGCCCCTGCCGAGTGGCGGCGGCCTTCTTTCCGGACGTCTGCGCTTCCGCCTTCTGCTTGTTGCGCTGCCGCGTCGCCGCTGCCTTCTTCGCCGCTGCCGACCGGTCTGCCTTCGTTTGTGGCACCTAGCCTCCCTTGTTCGCCGTCCTACCCGCTGACGGAGTACCCGGCGGGGTCGGTCGGCAAGCGTTAGCTACCTTCACCTCCGCCCCCTTGCTGCTCCGCGATCCAGTCGTCGATCCGCTTCCACCAGTCGTAGAGCCAGCGCACGCGCTCCTCGTCGCCCGGGGGAACCTGATGAGCGGGCACGTGCCACATCCGGGTCTGCAGGGTCCGGCCGATCGGCATGTCTCGCCAGAACTGGGCGGGGTAGGCCGCGAGACCGAGGCCGGTGTGGGCGGCGAATACCACGTCGGTGCCGCCGCCGCCGCGTAGCGCAGCGAGCGCACCGCCGGGCTGAGGCGGCAGGACGTGGGGCATGCTCTGGGCCATCGCGGCGGAGCGCCGCTGTCCCTTGCGCCACAGCCGCCGCAGCGCGGATCGGCGGCGTTCGGGCGTGAAGTTGCCTCCCTCCGGGAACAGCAGGAACGTCCCGCGCGGTCCGAGCTCCGCGGTCAGCTTCGTGATCTGCGCCTCGCACGCCTCTCGGTCGGAGGTGTCGAGCATCGCCTGGGGGAGCCGGTGGGCGATCAGATCGACGCTCGGGTCAAGGGCGAGGGTCTCCTTGAAGGCGACACTCGGTCGCCGGTGAAAGCGCGAGAGCAGCTCATCGATGATGAAGACCGTGTCGCCGGGGCCGGCATGTCGACTGAAGACGATCAGCGGGTCATCGGACTGCAGGGCGCGCACCGCCTCCGGCGTCGGATCCGCCTGCACATCGATCTCGAGCGTCCGGCGCCCGGTCTCGGCCAGGCTGCCGAAGTACCAGCCGACCAGGCGCCAGTGCAGGCGCTGGGATCTCGGTGAGTCGATCCGCCAGCCTGCGCCCGCCAGCAGCCACAGCCCGCCAAGGGCGATGAGCGCGATCACCTCGTGCAGGAAATAGGCGACGAGCAGGCGCGCCACGACCCATGGCTGGCGGCGACCGCTCAGCGCGCTCACGATCGCGGCGAGCCCGAGCAAGAGGGGAGAGGCCAGCACGCCCGCGGTCGAGACGAGCAGCCACACACTGACGGTTATCGGGCGACGAATCGCTACGGGCGGCATCAGCTCGCCTCCAGGTAGCGCAGCGACGCCTCGTAGGCCGAGTCGATCTGCCGCTGGACGGTGCGGATCATTCGCCGGACCCGGAGCTGGCCGGAGAGGTCGTTGTAGGCCGGCGCGGCGGACCCGCCGGTGGGGAGGACGTGCAGCTCGACCCCGCCCGGAAGGTTGTGCAGGTCGTGTGCGAAGCGATGGCGCCGCGCCACCTCGAAGGCGACGAGTCCGACCTCCCAGGGACGGCGGGGCGGCTTTAGCGACTGCTCGAGGCGCCCGACCTGGAGGACGTAGATCGTGCGCGCGCCCAGCGCCACCGCGCGGCTGACCGGAATCGAGTTGACGATGCCGCCATCGATGAAGTGCTCGCCGTCGATCCGTACCGGCGGGAGGATGCCCGGGACCGCGCAGGAGGCGAGGACGACGTCGGCCAGCCGCCCGCTGTCGAACCAGTGCTCGGCCGCGCGCTCGATCGACGCGGCCACGCACTGGAAGGGAACCTGGAGATCCTCGACGCGCTGGACTGGCAGCAGGGCGAGGAGCCGGTCGCGCATCTCGCTCAGCGACTCGAGATGGGTTCCGGTGCGCGCCAGCGTGGTGAGCCGGCGCAGCGCGGCTCCGGGAGAGCGCTCCGACCAATCCGAGGTCCGCCACAGCTCGCTCAGACGCTCGACCCCACCCAGCGTGGGCTCGGCGGCAAAGAACGCGCCGTTGATCGCACCCACCGAGGTGCCCAGAATGACGTCCGGGCGCACCTCCCGCTCGGCCAGCGCGCGCAGCATGCCCACCTCGTGCGCTCCGAGCACGCCGCCTCCACCCAGGACAAAGGCGACTTCACGGGCGGACGAATTTCCGGCCACGACTCAGAACAGCGCGGTCTGGCGCTCGGCCAGGCTTGGGGCCAGGCACTCGGGTCCGTCGTAGCGGGCGTCGTTTACCGCCGGGCCGACCGGGCGCAGCGCGGTCTCTCCCGGGCTCAGCCCGACCAGCAGCTGGTGCAGGCGATCCGCAGGTTGGGAGGGCTCGAGCCAGGCCGACTCGTCCTCGCGGGAGAGGATCACTGGCATCCGGTCGTGCAGCGATGCGATCGCGCGACTTGCCGCGGTGGTGAGGATCGTGCATGTGCGGAGCTTCTGGTCGCCCTCGCCGTACCAGATCGACCACAGGCCGGCAAAGGCGAACAGCGCCCCGTCGGCCCGCGTGATGTGAAAGGCCTGCTTGGCTCCGTCCGAGGACCGTTGCCACTCGTAGAAACCGTCGGCGACGATCAGGCACCGGTAGCGCTCGAAGGCGCGCCTGAACGCCGGGCGCTCCTGCACGGTCTCGACCCGGGCGTTGATCATCTTCAGCCCGGTGTCGGGTTGCTTGGCCCAGGACGGCACGAGCCCCCAGCGCAGGAGCTCCCCGCGCGGGTTTCCATCCCGGTCGGTGGTCACC
>JAFAYP010000500.1 GCA_019240305.1 Solirubrobacterales bacterium | reverse complement strand
TCACCTGCGGAATCGGTCGCAGCTCGGTTTCGGGAGTGGTGATGACTGACATGGTCTAGAGGTTTCCGCTGGCGGTCAGGATCCCGCGAAGCTGGCTCACCTGGGTGTTGGCTTGGTTGATGGCCTGACTCTGGCTTGAGAGCCATTGCTTGTAGGCCGAGGGGGTCAGCACCTTAACCATTGCGATCATGAAGGCGTGCTGGCGGCCGCACAGCTGGGCGCAGCGGCCGTGATAGAGCGCCCCCACCTTGGACGCCTTGAACCAGGTGTAAGTGGTGTAGCCGGGCACCGCGTCAACCTTGCCGCCCAGCGAGGGCACCCACCACGAATGAATGACGTCGTTGGACTGGATATTGAGGACCACGGTCGTGTCGGCCGGGACATACATCTGCGTGTACGAGTACGGGAGCTTGGCGGCGAAGGCGTTGTTCAGGCATGCGTTGCCGTAGACGTAGCGCCAGATGTACTGCCGGCCCTGGACGCAGATGACCAGGCGCTTGCCGTTCGGCGGCGTGGGCGACGTGAGGGCCGACTCGAGGAACGGCGCGCTCGAGTTGGGCGGGTTGATGATGCTGGGCAGCTTCACGAAGGTGACCACGGTGAGGATCACCAGGATCAGCGCCGCCCCGATCGTCCAGCCGATCTCCAGGCGGGTGTTGCCGTGGATCTGGGCCGCGACCCGCACCTTCTTGGCGCGGAACTTGTAGAGCGAGTAGACCAGGGCGCCCTCCACGCCCACGAACACCACCGCCGCGACGTACAGGATGATCACGTACAGCGAGTGGATCTGATCGGCGTTGGGCGAGCCACCCGCCTTGGGGGTGATCAGGTTCGCCAGCGCGCTCGGCGCAAGCGCGAGCGAGAGAACCGAGGTAGCCAGTGCTGCGCACAGGAGCCGGATGCGGCGGCGGCGGCGCGTGGCGGCGGAGGCAGCGGGTCGCAAGGCGCGGGATTCTAGCCAGGGCGTCGGTGCCTTGATCTGCCCGGCGATGGGCCCGGTCCGCGTGTGAACCCGAGGCGCCGTCCCGCATATACTCGCCGCCGTTGCGTGCGACGCGGGGAATTCGAGCAACGGCTTGGGTCCTCGTCGCGGCCGGGGTCGCCCTGCCGATGGTGCGCCGGCGGACCAAGATCCGGCGGGGAGTGGTGCTGGCCGGGGCGGGGCTTGCGCCGGCCGCCCTGTGCGTGGCGGTGCCCCGGTCGCGGGCCCGCGACGCGGCGGTGTGCATGCTGAACATGTGGGCCTACCTGGCCGCTTACGAGATGCCGCACGACGACCCCGAGGAGCTGGCCGCGCGGGTCCGGATCGACTACCCGATCGCCGTCGACCGCGTGCTCGGCCTGGGCACACCGCCCACGCTTCGCCTCCAGAGGACGTTCTCGTCCCCCGGCTCCATCAACCGCTTCGAGCGTGTCCTGGTGTGGTGCCATTGGGTGTGGTTCGCGGTGCCCCACGGGAGCCTCGCCTACGTGATGTGGCGGGCCCCCGAGCGCTTCGCCGGGGCCGCTACCCGGATGTACGCGGTATTCGACGTCGGAGCGATCTTCTACTGGACGGTCCCGACTGCCCCGCCGTGGTGGGCCGCCGCGCACGGTCGGCTCGACGACGGCCGCCCGCTCCGGGTTCGCCGGATGATGATCGAGTACGGGGAGCAGTTCTGGGGTGAACGCTGGGGCGGCCTTTACGATGTCCTCGGAGGAAATCCGCTTGCCGCCATGCCGTCGCTGCACTTCGCCACGTCCCTCATGGGCGCGCACCTTCTCTCGGAGGTCGACCCAGTGGCAGGCGCTGTGGGATGGACCTACGCGCTGACCCTTGGGCTGGCTCTCGTCTACCTGGGCGAGCACTACGCGGTCGACCTGCTCGCGGGGGCGGCGCTGACGGAGGCGATCCGGTACGGAGCACCGCGGCTAACGCCCCTCTATCGCCGGTGCTCGTCGGCGATCCAGGCCCTCGAAGCCCGCGCGGCGGGCTAGTCTCGCCGTGCCTGGGCTGAAGTGGCTGGCGGCGCGGCCGGGCATCGCGGGCGGCGCTCGCGCCGGCAGGAACACGGGCGGAGATGAGCTCCCGCGCATCCGGCTGACCCGCGGACGCGTCCTCGGCACGCTGCTGTTCGTCGGCTCGGCCGTGGGCTTCTTGTATTTCGTGCTGCCGAAGCTGCTCGGCCTCAACGAGACGTGGAACCGCATTCAGCACGGCAACGCCTGGTGGCTGGCCCTGGGGGCGGTTCTCGAGATCTGCTCGTTCTTCGGCTACGTGGCGCTGTTCCGGGGCGTGTTCATCCGGGGCGAGTCGCGCATCGACTGGTCCGAGAGCTACCAGATCACGATGGCCAGCCTGGCCGCCACGCGCCTGTTCGCCGCGGCCGGAGCAGGGGGGATCGCCCTGACCGCCTGGGCCCTGCGCCGCTCGGGGATGGCGCGGCGGACGGTCGCTCGCCGGATGATTGCGTTCATGGCCCTGCTCTACGGCGTCTACATGCTCACGCTGGTGCTCGGCGGCGTCGGCCTGTATGTCGGCCTGATTCCCGGCCCGGCGCCGTTTGCGATCACGATCATCCCGGCCATCTTCGGGGCGGCGGTGATCACGCTGTTCCTCGGCATCGCGATGCTCCCGAGCGACGTGAGCCGGCTCGTCCGGTCCCTGGCCGCAGGACAGGGGCGCAGCTCGCGATTCGCCGTGCGGCTGGTCGCGGCGTCGGCCACAGCGTCCAGCGGCGTGCGAACCGCCATCGGCCTGCTCCGCTCGCGCCATCCGAGCCTGCTGGGCGCGCTCGCCTGGTGGGGGTTCGACATCGCCGTGCTGTGGGCGTGCTTCCACGCTTTCGGCGCCTCGCCGCCGAACGGCGTGATCGTCATGTCCTACTTCGTCGGCATGCTCGCAAACACGCTGCCGCTCCCGGGCGGGATCGGTGGAGTGGACGGCGGGATGATCGGCGCGTTCACCGCGTTCGGGGTCGACGTCGAGCTGTCGGTCGTATCGGTGCTCGCCTACCGGGCATTCGCCTTCTGGCTGCCAACCCTGCCCGGCGCCCTCGCCTACTTCCAGCTGCGACGCACGGTGCATCGCTGGGGCGACGAGCGGCCCGCGATGCTCCGCGGAGCATCGGAGCCGGCATCGTGACGGTGGCGCGACTATACTTTATGAAGTGACCGATCAGCGCGTCGAGAACGTGATCATCGTGGGCAGCGGCCCGGCCGGCTACACGGCGGCGCTGTACACAGCCCGCGCGAACCTCGAGCCCCTGGTGATCGAGGGCTTCGCGTGGGGCGGGCTGCTCCAGCAGACGACCGACGTCGAGAACTACCCGGGCTTCCCCGAGGGGATCATGGGGCCGGAGATGATGCAGCGCTTCCGTGACCAGGCCGAGCGCTTCGGCGCGCGCCTCGAAACCGACGACGTCACGCAGATCGAGGTCTCGCCGGAGGGTGGCCTGCACAAGGTCTGGACCGGCGATCAGATGCATGTCACCCGCGCGCTGATCCTCGCCATGGGCGCCCAGCACCGCAAGCTGGGCATCCCGGGTGAGCTCGAGCTCGCGGGCCGTGGCGTCAGCTACTGCGCGACCTGCGACGCCGCGTTCTTCCGCCAGGCGCCAACGCTGATCGTGGGTGGTGGCGACTCGGCCATGGAGGAGGCCATGTTCCTGTCCAAGTTCGCGGCCAAGGTTGCGATCGTCCATCGCCGGGACGAGTTCCGCGCCTCCAAGATCATGCTCGAGCGGGCGCGGGTGATCCCCAACATCGAATGGATCACGCCATACGCCGTCGAGGAGTTCAGCGCCGAGAACGGCTCCCTGAGCGTGGCTCGCCTGCGCAACACGATCGACGACTCGACGCGTGAGCTGCCGGTCACCGGAGCGTTCATCGCCATCGGCCACGAGCCTCAATCGCAGCTCGTGGAGGGACAGATCGAGACCGACGCGGCCGGGTACGTGGTCACCAAGGGCCGCACGACGCTCACCGGGATCCCCGGCGTGTTCGCCGCCGGCGACCTCGTCGACCACACCTACCGCCAGGCGATCACAGCCGCCGGCTCGGGCTGTCAGGCCGCGCTCGACGCCGAGTGGTACCTGCGCGACACCCCTTTCCCGCTCGAGGATGAGGCCGGCGCCGCGGCGCAGGCCTCGGCGTAGGTAGGCCGTATAACCGCGTCCGGCTTCTGGCCGGCGTCGCTCCGCTTCTCGAGTCCTGGAAACCGCTCCGCTCCGCCGGCGGTCACCACGGCCGGGCATCCTGCCCGGCCCTAGTTGTAGGGGCAAGCATCCATCGGGCCGACGTTGCTCGACGGCGGCGACTGGTTCATCCCGAGCGCGAAGTCCTGGGTCCAGGTTCCGGGACCGGTCGCCCAGCCCTCGACGGGGCGGTTGCTCACCCCGGTGCCGACGTTCCGATAGGTCGGGTTGAGGATGTTCTGGCAGTGCCCGGTGCTGGCCATCCAGGCGTTCACGACCCCGCGGGGGGTGGAGTAGCCGGTGGCGATGTTCTCGCCGGCCGTGCGCCACATATACCCGACCGCGGTGATCCGCGATGCGAAGTTCGAGCCGTGGGTGAACTGGTCGCTGAAGACCATCACATTGGTCCAGCCCTGCGCCGAGCGGTTCAGCTGCGAGGAGGCCTGCAGCAGCGGGAGGTGGCGCCGTGCGCGCTGCTGGTTGACCAGGCACACCACGGCCGACTCCAGGAGCGTCCGGGGGGCACTTCCGACATGGGCATCGGCGCCGGGACACTTGGCGACGTGGTGGGCCCGACTGTGCCGGCGCTTGTGGCTGGCAGTAGTCGCGGTTGCGGACGGAACCACGGAGAGAGCGGCGCTGACGAAGATGGTCAGCGCGGCGAGCAAGATGCGAAGGGGGCGAGGATGCCGATCGTTGGGGGTTGGTCGATGACCGTCATGAGGGATCGGCATAGTCCAACCATCGGCAGGACCGCCGAAACCTTCACTCGGGGGTCAGCTTAAATAGCCAATTCGTCCAGATAAGTGTTGCGAAAGAGATCCCGATCCATCGGTTTGGCGCAGATTGGGGCTTGCGCGCCCGAAACACGCTGCGATGCGGATCGTAACCTGGATCCGCGGGGGTTGGCGTCAGTCCTCATGTCGGAAGAATCCCTCGCCGGTGAGCCGTCCCAGGCGGCCCGAGATCGCCAGCGAGCGCAGTAACGGAGCCGCTCGGTAGCGCTCCTCGCGCCGTTCATCGTAGAGGCCGTCGAGGACGGCCAGCACGTGGTCGAGGCCGATCTCGTCGCCCCAGCGCAGGATCCCGCGCGGGTAATTGAGGCCATGGACCATGCCGGCATCGACGTCCTCGGCGCTGCCGACGCGTTCTGCGAGCGCGAAGGCTGCCTCGTTGATCACCTGGCAGACGATCCGGCCCAGCACCAGCCCGGGGGCATCGCCCACCCAGGTCGTGTGCTTGCCGAGGCTGGCGAAGAAGCGCTCGGCGGCCGTCGCGGCCGACTGGGCGCTGTCGGGCCCACGGGTCAGCTCGACCAGGCTCGCCTCATCGAACGGCGGGAGCGCGTGGAAGCCGACTGCCCCGCCCCCGGGGTCGAGCGCGGTCAGCGAGCCGGCTGCGCAGCAGATCGCCTGGGGTCCGCCCTGGAGCGGTGCATCGACGTCCTCGCCGAGGCTGAGGTCGAGGATCAGGAAGGGCGGTTCGCGGTCCTGCGCCTGCTCGGGGCGCACGACCTCCCACCCGGCGGCGGAGGCCGCCCCGCCGAGCGCATCGGCCAGGGCTGAGTGCCCGGCGATCACGATCAGACCCTCGCCACCGCCCGGCGCCAGCGGCCCGGGGTCCGCCGGGCGATGCTGGTTGGGTGGGCCGAAGTTATCCGAATAGTCGTAGAAGCCACGTCCGGACTTGCGTCCGAGCCGTCCGGCGGCGACCGTGCGGACGCTGATCGGGGAGGGCCTCCAGCGAGGCTCTCCGAAGCTCTGTTCGTAGAACGAGCGGGAGACGTCGAGCCCCACGTCGACTCCGACCAGGTCCATCAGTTCGAACGGCCCCATGCGAAAGCCGCCGCCGAGCCGGCAGATGCGGTCGATTTCCTGAAGCGGGGCGATTCCCTCCTGGAGCAGCTTGAGCGCCTCGAGCGCGAACGGGCGGTTGCAGCGGTTGACCAGGAAGCCGGGGCCGTCGGCGGCCACGATCACGTGCTTTCCCATCGCCTCGCCGGTCGCCCGGGCCAGCGCCACCGCCGCGTCCGAGGACTGCTCGCCGGCCACCACCTCGAGCAGGCGCATGAGCGGGGGCGGGTTGAAGAAGTGCATCCCGACCACGCGCTCGGGCCGCTTGGCCGCGCCGGCCACCGCGGTGACCAGCAGCGAGGACGTGTTGGTGGCCAGGACACATTGCTCGCTCACGATCTCCTCGGACAGCCGGGCGAACAGCTGACGCTTGAGCTCGAGCCGCTCGGGGGCGGCTTCGATCACCAGCTCGGCCTCCGCGAAGTCTTCGAGGGCGGGCGCGGGCGCGAGGCGAGAGCCCGCCACCTCGGCCTCCTCGGCGCTCAGGCGCCCGCGTTCGACGCCCCGCGCGAGGTGACCTCGGATCCGCTCGAGACCGCCCTCGAGCGCCTCGCCGGCCGGGTCGTGCAGGAGCGTCCGCGCCCCGGACAGGCAGGCCAGCTGCGCGATCCCGGCACCCATCGTGCCGGCGCCGGCGACTCCGATCGTCTTGGCGGGGCCGGCTCCGGAGCTCACGCCGGCACGAGCGCGTTGACCCCGGTGAGCGCACGGCCGATGATCAGCTTCTGGATCTGCGAGGTTCCCTCGTAGAGCGTGGTGACCCGCGCGTCGCGCAGGTAACGCTCGACCGGGTAGTCGTCGACGTAGCCAGAGCCGCCGTGGACCTGGATGGCCAGGTTGGCGCAGCGCACCGCGGCCTCGGTGGCGAACAGCTTGGCGACCGAGGTCTCGGTGCTGTTCGGCTTGCGGTGGTCCTTCAGATAGGCGGTGCGCCATACCAGCATTCGAGCGGCGTCGGTCTCGAGCGCCATGTCGGCGATCATCTCCTGGACCAGCTGGAAGGCCGCGATCGGCCGGCCGAACTGCTGGCGGTCCTTGGAGTAGCTGATCGAGGCGTCCAGGCAGCCCTGGCAGATCCCCACACATCCGGAGGCGACGCTGTAGCGGCCGGACTCGAGCGAGCTCATCGCGACCTTGAAGCCGTCGCCGATCTCGCCGAGGATCGAATCCTCGCCTGCCTCGACGTCGTCCAGCGAGATCGCCGCCGTGTCCGAGCCGCGCAAACCGAGCTTGTGATGGATCTCCTGGGGCTGGTAACCGGGCTGGTCGGTCTCGACCAGGAAGCAGGCCAGGCCGCGGTGTGGGTGGGCGGGGTCCCGATCACGATCGGTCTGGGCGAACACCAGGGCGAGCTTGGCGTGGTTGCCCATCGAGATGAACATCTTCGCGCCGTTGATGACCCAGCCCGACTCGGTCTTCGTGGCCCGGGTGCGCTGGTTGGCGGCGTCCGATCCGGTGTCCGGCTCGGTCAGCGCGAAGCAGGCGAGCCACTTCCCGGAGCACAGCTTGGGCAGGTAGCGCTGCTTCTGCTCTTCGGTGCCCCAGCGGAGGATCGCGGAGCAGACGAGCGAGGTCTGGACCGAGACCACCGTGCGCATGGCTGAGTCACCGCGGCCGAGCTGCTCCACGATCAGGCCATAGGTCAGATAGTCCAGGCCGGCCCCGCCATATTCCTGCGGCACGATCGCGCCGAGGTAGCCCTGCGCGGCGAGCTTGGCCACGAGCTCGAGGTCGAAGTGCTCGTTGCGATCGTTTTCCCGCGCGCGCTCGACGATCTCGTTATCGGTGAACGCCCGCGCGGTCTCGCGGACCAGGCGCTGTTCGTCGGTCAGCTCGAAATCCATGGCGCGGCACGCTAGCGAACCGGCCCCCACCGCGCGACGGCGGCGGGGGCCGGCTGCCAGACCTGCCCGTCCGTTGACCTAGGAGGCCAGAGGCAGGGTCGCGGGATTGGTGCTCGGCGAGACCTGGATGCTCACCGGCGCCGAGGCGCCACCCACGTTGCCGTCCCCGCCGGGGATCCGGGCGCGGAACTGGTAGGTGCCCGCCTTGCCGAACGTCCAGCCGAACTGGAACGTCGATCCGTTGCTGACAATCCGGATCTCCTCGTTATGCCAATCCCCGTCCGCGCCGAGGAGCTGGAGGTAGATGACATGACCAGCCTTGTCGGGGAGAACGGTGCCCGTGAACGTGACGTGTCCGCCAACCTGCGAGCTGGTCGAGCTCGGCGTGATCGTGAGCACGTCCTGGACACCTTCGAACAGCACCGCGCTGTGGCGGTGCGGAGCCAGAGTGGTCCGGACCTGGTAGACGGTGTTGTAGGTCGGCGACTGGGGCGCGAACGAGTAACTGCCGTCCGAGCCGGTCGTCGTGTCGGCGATCGGCGTGAAGCGGTCCTGGTAGGCGTTCCGGGCCCACAGGGTCACCGGGGTGTTCGGCTCAGGGGTGCTCGCCGAGCTTGCCTGATCCAGCACACCTCCGATGGTCACCGACTGGCCATAGGAGATGAGCTGGTCCGAGCTCGTGATGGTGAAGCCCGGGACCTGCTTCTGCTGCACGGCCACGGTAACCGGGTCGGCCGATCCCTCGATGTTGCGAGCGTCACCGCCGAACAGAACCCGGACGGTGTGATCGCCGGCAAAGCGCCAGCGGTAGGTGATCGAGTAGTTCGAGGCGCCGTCGAGGCGGTCGCTCCTGAGATCACGCCAATCGCCGGCGGCGGTCTCCTCCTGGAGCGCTACGCGCTCGCCCGCGTGGTTGGGACCGACGTGCCCGGTGAACACGACGGGCTGGCCGGTGACCGCGGTCGTGCTGCTGGGGCTCAGGCTGACCAGAGCGGCCACGCGCTCGAACACGGTCCGGCTGTGGATCCGGTGGATGCTGGCATCGCGAACGAACCAGCTGCGGTTCGTCGTCACCACGTCTTCCGCACGAGTGAACTCGTAGAAGCCGTGTGAGTCGGTGGTCGTCCTTCCGACCTCGGTGTATCCATTACCCGAACCGGCCAGATGATGGTAAAGGATGATGGTTTGGTCACCCACTGGTCCGACGTTCAGGTGACCGTAGATGAACACCCCTTCACCCGCGTCGATGGGGTTCGGTATTGCGTTAATGGTCAAACCGCGATTGTGACTCGGCGCGGCGATGACTGCACTCGGCACGGCGACAGCTAAGAGCGTGGTCACCACCATCGCAAGCACAGCAAGGCGTGGGCGCATTTGCGCTCCTTTCCAAGCGTGGAGTGTGTGGTGCCTCCGCTGGGTTCCCGGCTCCCTACCATGCGGTGGCGAATGGACGCTCCTGAAAACACACCGTTGGCCACGAAGTTGCGCTGCCGACACTAGACTGGGCGGCGGTGGATCCCTTTACCCTCGTGGTGGTCGGTGGCCTTGCCGTGCTGGTACTCGCCTTCTGGCTGATCGGGCGCTACTACCCGGGGTCGGGGCTGGAGCAGTTGGGGCTGCGCTCGGCTCGCGAGCTGACCGAGCGCCGCGAGGAGCTCGAGCCACGGGTGCAGAGCGAGCTGCGCGAGCTGCGCGAGCAGCGGAGTGAGCACTGAGCGCATGAATCGGTCCGCCGCGTTCCGGCCGTGGCCCGCTGCCTGATCATCGCCTGCGGCTGCCGCGGGCAGTCGCTGGGCCGCGCGCTGATCGATCGCGGGCACGCGGTGCGCGGGACGACGCGGGACCCCGGTCGGCTGGCCGATATCGAGTCGGTGGGAGCCGAGGCCGTGCTGGGCGATCCCGACCGGGTGGGCACCCTGGCGCGGTCGCTCGAGCACGTCGGCGTGGCCTGCGTGCTGCTCGGCTCGGCCACGGGCGCTCCCGAGCAACTGGCCGCCCTGCACGGCCCGCGCCTGGAGATGCTGCTCAGTCGGATGGTCGACTCGACGGTGCGCGGGATCGTCTACGAGTCCGTGGGCAGCGTGGATCCGGCGGTGCTGGACCGCGGCGCCGCGCTCGTGCGCGACCGCTGTGAGGACTCGCGCATCCCGTATGCGCTGCTGCGCGCCGACCCCGCCGGCCATGCGGCGTGGAGGGCAGCCGCGCTCGACGCCGTTGCCCTCTCGCTCGATGGCCGCCCCGGTGGCGCGCGATAAACTGAAAACACAAAATAGATAAAAGTCGATCGGAATTTGGAGGGCGAGTTGGCTGACTACGCGAACGACGTGCTGGTCGAGCCCGAGTGGCTCGAGCAGCACCTGAACGACGACACGATTCGGATCGTCGAGGTCGACGAGAACCCCGCCCTGTACAAGGAGGCGCACATTCCCGGCGCGATCGGGTTCGACTGGCGCCTGGACCTCCAGGATCAGGTCAAGCGCGACTTCCTCGGCCCGGAGGATTTCGGCGCGCTGTTCGGGAGCCGCGGGATTTCGGATCAGCACCAGGTGATCCTGTACGGCGATCGCAACAACTGGTTCGCGGCCTACACCTACTGGTATCTGAAGTACTACGGGCACGACAACGTCAAGCTGCTGAACGGACCGCGCGAGCGCTGGATCGCCGAGGGACGCCCGACGACGACGGACCTCCCGGACTACTCGTCGGCGACGTTCTCCGCCAGGGCGGGCGATGACACGATCCGCGCCAAGCGCGACGAGGTCCTATCCGCGCTCCATGACCATCACCAGCTGGTCGACGTCCGTTCGCCGCAGGAGTATTCGGGCGAGCTGATCGCGATGCCGGGCTACGAGAGCGAGGGCGCCCAGCGCGCCGGCCACATTCCGGGCGCCAAGTCGATCCCGTGGGCCCAGGCGGTCAAGGAGGACGGAACCTTCAAGTCAGCCGACGAGCTGCGCGACCTGTACGGCGGCAAGGGCGTGCTCTCCGGCGAGCCGATCATCGCCTACTGCCGAATCGGCGAGCGCTCGGCGCACACCTGGTTCGTGCTGCACGAGCTGCTCGGTCAGCAGGACGTCAAGAACTACGACGGGTCGTGGACCGAGTGGGGCAACCTCGTCAACGTCCCGATCGAGAAGGGCTGAGGCGGGCTCCAGGTCCGTTGCGGTCGAGCAGCGGCCCGATCCGGTCGAACAGGTCGGCCAGGATCCGGGCCGTTGCTCCCCAGATGAGGTTCTCGCCGACGACATAGGTGTCGGTGCGGATCGGGACCCCACGCCGCACCAGGCGCCGGCGGGCATAGCCGGCCAGCAGCGCGTCGAGCGGTAGCTCGAGCACCTCGGCGACCTCGTTTGCGCTGGGCGTCCAGGTCCGCCCCGGCTCGATCAGCCCGACGAACGGATAGACCGCGTACCCGGTGGCGATCGTCGGGGTGGGCTGGAGCGCTCCGACGATCTCGACCGCCTCGCGCGGCAGTCCGATCTCCTCGTTCGCCTCGCGCAGAGCGGTCGTCCTGAGATCAGGCTCGCCCTCGTCGTAGCGTCCGCCCGGGAACGAGATCTCGCCCGCGTGCCGGCGCAGATCGTCA
>JAFAYP010000405.1 GCA_019240305.1 Solirubrobacterales bacterium | reverse complement strand
CTGGACAGCTATATCCCCGAGCCCGTCCGCGACCTGGACAAGCCGTTCCTGATGCCGGTCGAGGACGTGTTCTCGATCACCGGCCGCGGCACGGTGGCCACGGGCCGGATCGAGAGCGGGATCATCAAGACCGGTGAAACCGTCGAGATCGTCGGTATCAGGCCCACCACCTCGACCGTCGTGACCGGGGTCGAGATGTTCAAGAAGAACCTCGATCAGGGGCAGGCGGGCGACAACGCCGGCTGCCTGCTGCGCGGCACCAAGCGCGACGAAATCGAGCGCGGCCAGGTGCTGTGCAAGCCCGGCTCGATCACCCCGCACACCAAGTTCAAGTCCGAGGTCTACATCCTCAAGAAGGAGGAGGGCGGCCGTCACACGCCGTTCTTCACGGGCTATCGGCCGCAGTTCTATTTCCGCACCACCGACGTCACCGGCGTGGCGAGGCTGCCTGAGGGCACCGAGATGGTCATGCCCGGCGACAACGTCCAGATGGAGATCGAGCTGATCCAGCCGATCGCCATGGACCAGGGGTTGCGGTTCGCGATCCGCGAGGGCGGCCGTACGGTCGGCTCGGGGGTCGTCACCGAGGTAATCCAATAAGTTGATTAGGCGGCGCGGGCCTCGCGGCCCCGCCGCCTCTTTTTTGTGTCAGATACGACCTTTGGGGGTGGGCCCCGCAGCCCGGGGCTCGCCTTTGCGTGGAGAAAAACGCGTTGGCAACGATTGCCCAGAACAAGATCCGAATTCGCCTGAAGTCCTACGACCACACGGCGATCGAAACGGCGGCCAAGGAGATCGTCGAGACGGCGACGCGCACGGGCGCGAGCGTCTCCGGTCCCGTGCCGCTACCAACCGAGAAGAACGTCTACTGCGTGATCCGCTCGCCGTTCAAGGACAAGGACTCGCGTGAGCATTTCGAGATCCGCACGCACAAGCGGCTGATCGACATCCACCAGCCGACCCCGAAGACGGTTGACTCGCTCCAGCGGCTCGACCATCTTCCGGCCGGCGTGGATATCGAGATCCGCCTCGCGTCCTGAGCGTCATGGCCGCGATCCTCGCCAAGAAACTCGGCATGACGCAACGTTTCCTGGACGACGGGCGCGTCGAGCGGGTCACCGTGCTCGAGGCCGGCCCGTGCCCGGTCACCGCGATCCGCACCCACGAGCGCGACGGCTACGAGGCCGTGCAGCTGGCCTTCGGGGCCTGCAAGGAGAAGGTGCTGACCAAGGCCGAGCTCGGGCACCTGAAGAAGGCCGACGCCTCCGCGCATCGCCACGTGGTCGAGTTCCGCGACGAGGCCGGCGAGCTGCTCGTCGGGCAGACCGTGACCGTGGATACCTTCTCCTCGGGCGACAAGGTCAAGATCTCCGGGCTCACCAAGGGCAAGGGGTTCCAGGGCACGATCAAGCGTCACAACTTCAAGCGCGGGCCGAAGTCGCACGGCTCGCACAACGTCCGGGCACCCGGCTCGATCGGCGCGTCGGCCACGCCCTCGCGGGTCTTCAAGGGCATTCGCGGCCCGGGCCGCATGGGCGGCGGACGGATCACCCAGCGCGGCCTGACCGTTGTCGAGGTGATCCCGGGCCAGAACCTGATGCTCGTGCGCGGCGCCGTTCCCGGCCCCCGCGGGGGCACCGTGGAGGTGCGGAGCGATGCCTAGGACCGCCTCCCGGCTCGGCGGAGGGACCATCGAGCTCGATCCCGTGGCCTTCGAGTCCGGCTTCAACATGCCCGTGGTGCACGAGGCCGTGCGGGCCGAGCTCAACGCCCGCCGGCACGGCACGGCGTCGACCAAGACGCGCGGCGAGGTGTCCGGTGGCGGATCCAAGCCGTGGCGCCAGAAGGGGACCGGACGCGCTCGCGCCGGATCCTCGCGCTCGCCGGTGTGGACCGGCGGCGGCACGGTGTTCGGTCCCACGCCGCGCCGCTACACCGTCAAGGTCAATCGCAAGGCGCGGCGCGCGGCGCTGCGCAGCGTGCTCTCGCTGCACGCCCAGCGCGAGTCGCTGGCTGTGTTCGATCCGAGCTCGTTCGACGCGCCGTCGACCAAGCAGGCGGTCGAGCTCCTGACGGATTGGGGCGCGCAGGGCCCGGTGCTCGTGCTGCTGGGTGAGACCGAGGCGGCCGCCGGGAAGTCGTTCCGCAATCTGGCCGGCGCCGAGGCGATGCCGGTCGAGGATGCCGGCGTGGCCGACATCGTTGGGGCGGCGTCGCTGCTCGTGTCCGAGGCTGCGCTCCAGGCGCTCCAGGCCCGTGCCGGCGCGGGCGCCGAGGAGGCCGGCCCAGCGTCGGTGCAGGAGGCCTGATGGATCCCACCCAGGTGATCATCCGTCCGGTCCTCTCCGAGAAGACGTTCGCCCTCGCCGAGGCCGGCAAATACACCTTCCGCGTGCACGACAAGGCGCACAAGACTCAGATCCGCCAGGCCATCGAGGCGCTGTTCGAAGTCAACGTCCTTAAGGTGCGCACCGCGCACGTGCGCTCCAAGCCCAAGCGGCGCGGACAGACCGCCGGTCGTACCCGCCAGTGGAAGAAGGCCATCGTGCAGGTGCGCGAGGGACAGACGATCCCGATCTTCGGGGGACTGGAAGCAGGGGAGTAGCCGATGCCCATCCGTAAGCCAAAGCCCACGTCGGCCGGTCGTCGGTTCGTCACGTATCCGGACTACGCCGAGATCACCCGCACCAAGCCCGAGAAGTCGCTGGTCGAGGGGCTCAAGAAGTCCGGCGGCCGGAACTCGTATGGCCGAAAGACCTCGCGCCACCGCGGCGGCGGCGCCAAGCGCCTGTACCGCAAGATCGA
>JAFAYP010000356.1 GCA_019240305.1 Solirubrobacterales bacterium | reverse complement strand
GCCGTCGATCAGGCGCTCGGCGTCGGTCGCGGCGGCTTCCGCGAACCGTTCGCTGACCGATCGGGGGCGGAATGGCGCGGCGAACGGAGCGCGGTAGCGGGCGTGGAGCTCGCCGTCGAGGCTCAGCATGCTGGGCCCTACCACCTGTGCGGTGGAGAAGCGCGGATCATCGACGGTGAACGCTCGTGCGTCACGCATCACGGCGACGGCCAGGTCGTGGCGGGTTACGAGCCAGCCGTCGAGCGCCGGGATCCACGAGACCGGCTCGTCGGCGCGGAGGCGGGCCAGGATGGGATGGGGATCGTGCTCGAGTTGCTCGAGGGTGACGGTGGCGCCGAGCGGGAATTTGGCCTGCGGGTCGCCGGGGCTCACCGGCGCGTGATCCGCCATTCGGCGTCGGGGCGGACGTACACCGGCTCACCGGCCACGAACGCCGCGGCCACTGGGGTGCGCCCGAGACGGTAAGCGACGTGCTCGGCCGGGCTGTCGAGCAGGACCAGGTCGGCCCGCTTGCCCGGCTCGATCGAGCCTTGCTCGTGGTCGAGATCCAGCACGTACGCGGCATTCAGGGTGACCGCGAGCAGAGCCTCGCGGGTACTGAGGCCGTAGCGGCGCACGGCCAGGCCGAGGATCGTGGGCAGCGAGAAGATCGGCGAGGTGCCGGGATTGGCGTCGGTGGCCAGCACGAAGATCGCGCCGGCCTCGATCAGCGCGCGCGCTGGCGCGGTGGCCTCGGCGCCCATGAACTCGGCCCCCGGAAGCAGGACGGCCGCGGTCTCGGATTGGGCAAGCGGGGCGATGTCGTCGGGGTGGATCGCCGAAAGGTGGTCGAGCGAGCGGGCGTTGTGCTCGAGCGCCACTGCGACGCTGCGCATGGTCGAGAACTGCTCAACGTGCGCGCGCAGCCGCAGCTTGTACCTCGCCGCGAGCGTGCCCATCCGGTCGAGGTGCTCGAGCCCGAAGGCGATCGACTCGACGAAGATGTCGAGAGTGTCGACGTACTCGGCCGCGTCCGGGAGCATGGCCTCGACCTCGTCCATCCAGGTGTCGGCCGTGTATCCACTCGGCACGGCGTGCGCCAGGAGCGCCGTGCGGGTCGTTGTCTGGGCCACATGAGCGTCGAGGGCCTGGGCCAGCTTGAGCGACCGAAGCTCGCCATCCCGCGAGAGGCCATAGCCGGACTTTCCCTCGAACGTGGTGGTGCCCTGCGCGAGCATCTCGGCGGCGAGCTGGGTCGCCTGGGTGAGGACCTCGTCGTCCGGGGTCTCCCTCAGCGCTTGGGCCGAGGAGGCGATGCCCCCGCCCGCTCTCGAGATCTCCTCGTAGGGGACCCCGGTGACCTTCTGCTCGTACTCCTGGGCGCGCCAGCCGGCGAACGGGAGGTGGGTGTGGCAGTCGACCAGGCCGGGGAGGAGCGCGCACCCGGTGGCGTCGATGCTCGTGTCCGCGTCGGTGGTGCTGTGCAGCTTTGCGATCCGGCCGTCTTCGCCCACGGTGAGCCCGCCAGGGTCGAGCGTGAGTTCGCCGGCGCGGTGGCCGCGCAGGTATCTGAGGCCCGGCTGCGGGGGCAGGAGGACCTGGGCGGCGTTGTCGAAGGACGTGATCACCTATGTAAAACTCGCCAAATCGCCCCGGACGAGAACCCGGGGGTGCACATAAGCATGCTGTCCATGCTTATATCGCCGGGGCGGTGGCGGGGAGGGGGAGTTTGGCGAGTTGTGCATGGTCGCCGGGGCGGAGGCGGACTCACTCGGCCAGCATCGGCATACGCAGGCCGTGCCGCCGGGCCGCCGCCACCGCGTCCTCGTAGCCGGCGTCGACGTGGCGCACGATGCCGAGCCCCGGATCCGCCTTCAGCACCCGCTCGATCCGTACGGCCGCTCCCGGCGTGCCATCGGCCACGCACACCTGGCCGGCGTGGATCGACTTGCCCATGCCGACGCCGCCACCGTGGTGGATCGAGACCCAGCTTGCCCCGGCGGCCGTGTTGACCATCGCGTTGAGCAGCGGCCAGTCGGCGATCGCGTCCGAGCCGTCGGCCATGGCCTCGGTTTCGCGCTGGGGTGAGGCGACCGAGCCGGTGTCGAGGTGGTCGCGCCCGATCACGATCGGAGCGCGC
>JAFAYP010000302.1 GCA_019240305.1 Solirubrobacterales bacterium | reverse complement strand
AGCGTGACCGCCGACGCGCTCGTCCCGAACTCGCCCGGCGCCGTCGGTGTGCAGGTCACGGTGCCCGACAGCCCGACCGCCTTCACCGCACCTGACGAACAGGCCGATCCGACCCGCAGCTGCACCTGGCTCGAGTTGACCTGCTTGGCGCCGACCGAGCCGTTGATGATCTTGCGGCTGCCAACCGCATTGAACTTGAGCTTCCAGTTGCCGACGCTGCCGTTCTCGAGCTGCGCGCTGCCAACGCTGTTCGCAGGTAGCTGGGTGGCCGCGTAGCCAGCTCCGCCCAGGGCGACGAACAGGGCGGCGAACGAGACCACGAGTGACGCCGAGGGACGGCGGCGGACGAGCGATGAGAAGCGCAACGGCTGATACCTCCTCGGACAATCGGTTACGTGCCACTCACCGCAACGCGTCGCGCGGCCGCGAGTTGCGGCGCCGTCAGACAGAGCTGACGGGGACTTGACAGGCAGGCTCAGCCGGCGGCGCGTTCGAGCCTGACGAGCTGGCCGCAGACCTCGGTGCCGCTGACCTGATCGACCACCCGGTCGGCGTCCTTGTCCGGGACCTCGAGCAGGGTGAAGCGCTCGAGTACGCGCACGTTGCGCACGGACTCGCCGTCGAGCCCGGTCGCCGCGGTGATCGCGTGGATGATGTCGGAGGGCTCGAGGCCGGCGGCCCGGCCCAGGGAGACGATCAACTTGCGCGCTGGACCGTCGCCGTCGCCCGAGACGTGGGGCTTGGAGTGCCGCCGCGGCTTGGCGGTGACCGGGGTCGGAGCCACATGGGCGTCCTTGACCCAGGGAGCCAGCGTGACGCCGGCGTGGTTCTCGATCGCGCGCAGCTCACGCCGCTGTTGGGGCTCGACGAAGGTGATCGCTCGGCCGCTGCGCCCGACCCGGCCGGTCCGGCCGATCCGGTGCACGTACACGTCCGGCGAGGTGGGGACGTCGTAGTTGATCACGTGCGAGACCCCGGTGATGTCCAGTCCGCGGGCGGCCACGTCGGTGGCCACCAGCAGCGGCAACCGCCCGTCCTTGAACGAGATCATCACGCCATCGCGGGCGCCCTGAGTCATGTCGCCGTGCAGCGCTTTGACGTTCATCCCGCGGTCTCGCAGCGTGCGGTAGAGCTGCTCGCAGCGGATCTTGGTGCGCACGAACACGATCGCCCGCTCTGGCCGCTCAGCCCGCAGGACCTCGGCGAGCTGATCGGCCTTCTCGCGCGGGCGCACCTCGAGGTAGAACTGCTCGACGGTCTCCACGGTCAGCGTGGCCGCCTGCACCTTGATCACCACCGGGTCGTACAGGTACTGGTCGGCCAGGCGCCTGATCTCGGGCGGCATGGTGGCCGAGAACAGCGCGGTCTGACGGCTCGAGGGCGTCAGCGCCAGGATCCGCTCGACGTCCTCCAGGAACCCGAGGTCGAGCATCTCGTCGGCCTCGTCGAGGACCACGAAGCGGGTGCCGTGCAGCATCAGCAGATGGCGGGAGATCAGGTCCTTGACGCGCCCGACGGTGCCGACCACGACGTGGCCGCCGGCGCGTAGCTGGGCGGCCTGCGAACGGATCGGCGCGCCGCCGAACACGGCCACCACATCCACGCCCTTGCGCCGGCCGTATGCCCGCAGCGCCTGGGTGACCTGGATGCACAGCTCGCGGGTCGGGGTCAGCACCAGCCCCTGGACCTCGTGCTCGGCCGGGTTTACGTACTGGAGCATGGGCAGGCCGAAGGCGGCCGTCTTGCCCGACCCGGTCTGGGCCTGGCCGATCACGTCGAGGCCCTGCAGGAGAGGCGGCATTCCCTGCTCCTGGATCGGCGTGGGCGACTCGTAGCCGACGTCGTGCAGCGCTTCGAGGATGTCCGCATCCAGCCCGAGATCGGCAAACGTCGTCATTACGCCCGAAGATATACGGTCTGTTTGGGGGCCCGCCCGCTCCCGCATCCCCCGTTGACAAATAATCGTTCGGGGCCTAATCTTTCGGGACCGAACTTCCGATAGGAGGGTCGAACCCGAACAAGGACCCGAATTGACTGAGGACGCGAACAAGATCAGCGCCCACGTGTGGCGCGTGAGCGCGGTCGTGGTCATTGGATCGATCATGTCGATCCTCGACACCACGATCGTCAACGTGGCGCTCGACACGCTGTCACACAAGCTCCACGCGTCGATCGCCGACATCCAGTGGGTGGTGACCGGCTACATGCTGGCGCTGGCCGCGGTGATCCCGGTCACCGGGTGGGCGGCGCGTCGCTACGGAGCCAAGCAGGTCTACCTGGTGTCGCTGGTCCTGTTCACGGCCGGCTCGGCGCTGTGCGGCCTGGCCACCTCGACTCCCGAGCTGATCTTCTTCCGCGTCCTGCAGGGCGTCGGCGGCGGCATGATCCTTCCCGTCGGGCAGCTGATGCTGGCCGAGGCGGCAGGGCCCAAGCGAATGGGTCGCGTGATGAGCATCGTCGCGGTCCCGGCGATGCTCGCGCCGATCCTCGGCCCCACGCTGGGCGGACTGATCGTGCAGAACACGAGCTGGCGCTGGATCTTCTACGTGAACGTGCCGATCGGCTTGATCGCCGTGATCGCGGCGCTCCGCACCCTGCCGCGGGTCGAGCGCACCCCGGTGGAGCGGCTCGACATCCGGGGCCTCGCGCTGATGGCCACCGGGCTTCCGCTGCTGACCTACGGCCTGGCCGAGGTCGGGGTCACGGGCGGCTTCAGCTCGGTCAAGGTGATCGTGCCCTGCGTGCTGGGAGCGCTGCTGGTGGCCGCCTTCGCGCTCCACGCGCTACGGGTGCCCAAGCCGCTCCTCGATCTGCGCCTGTACCGCCGGCCCACGTTCTCATCGGCCTCGCTCGCGATGTTCTGCCTGGGCGCCGCGCTGTTCGGCGGGATGATCCTCCTGCCGCTGTACTGGCAGACCGTCCGCTTCGAGAGCGTGGTCGACACCGGTCTGCTGACCGCTCCCCAGGGCCTCGGCGCGGCGCTGGCCATGCCGATCGCCGGCAAGCTCACCGACCGGATGGGCGGCGGTCCGCTGGCGCTGTTCGGGGTGACGCTGTGTGCGGTGGGCACGATCCCGTTCGG
>JAFAYP010000256.1 GCA_019240305.1 Solirubrobacterales bacterium | reverse complement strand
GACGGTCCGATCCTGCTCCAGGACCAGTACCTGATCGAGCAGATGGCGAACTTCAATCGCGAGCGGATCCCCGAACGCCAGCCGCACGCCAAGGGCTCGGGCGCGTTCGGCGTGTTCGAAACGACCGAGGACGTGAGCGCCTACACCCGGGCCGCCCTGTTCCAGCCGGGTGTCAGGACCGAGATGGTCGCCCGGTTCTCGACCGTCGCCGGCGAGCGGGGCAGCCCCGACACCTGGCGTGACCCCCGTGGCTTCGCGCTCAAGTTCTATACGAGCGAGGGCAACTACGACATGGTCGGCAACAACACGCCGGTCTTCTTCGTCCGCGACCCGATGAAGTTCCAGCACTTCATCCGCTCTCAGAAGCGCCGGGCCGACAGCGGCCTGCGCGACCACGACATGCAGTGGGACTTCTGGACCCTGTCCCCCGAGTCCGCGCATCAGGTGACCTGGCTGATGGGCGATCGCGGCATCCCCAAGACCTACCGCCACATGAACGGCTACTCGAGCCACACCTATATGTGGGTCAATGCCGGCGGAGAGAAGTCGTGGGTGAAGTATCACTTCAAGACCGATCAGGGGATCGACTTCCTGACCCAGGACGAAGCCGACCAGATGGCCGGCGAGAACGCCGACTACCACCGGCAGGACCTGTTCGAGGCCATCCGCGACGGCGATTTCCCCAGCTGGACGCTGTACATGCAGATCATGCCGTTCGAGGAGGCCAAGACCTACCGGTTCAACCCGTTCGACCTGACCAAGGTGTGGCCGCACGGGGACTACCCGCTGATCAAGGTCGGGAAGATGACGCTCAACCGCAACGTGACCGACTTCCACACCGAGATGGAACAGGCCGCGTTCGAGCCGAACAACCTGGTTCCCGGGATCGGGCTGAGCCCGGACAAGATGCTGCTGGCCCGAGGCTTCTCCTACTCGGATGCCCATCGTGCCCGTCTCGGGGTCAACTACAAGCAGATCCCGGTTAACACCCCGCACGTACCGGTGCACAGCTACAGCAAGGACGGCGTCGGACGCACGGTCAATGTCACCGATCCGGTGTATGCGCCGAACTCCTACGGCGGCCCCAAGGCCGACCCGAGGGCGACCGATCACGCCGGCCTGTGGGCGGCGGACGGCGAGATGGTCCGCTCCGCCTACACCCTGCGGGCCGAGGACGACGATTTCGGCCAGCCCGGCACGATGGTGCGCGAGGTGCTCGACGACGACGCTCGGGGCCGCCTGGTTTCGAACATCGCGGGCCATCTGCTGCAGGGCGTCTCGGACAAGGTGGTGGCGCGGGCGATCCAGTACTGGAAGAACGTCGACCAGCACCTCGGCGAGCGCGTCGAGCACGCGGTCGGCGTCGGCGTCGGCGCCTAACTTTCCGCCGCCCATCCTCAAGCTCTGATGCCGCCGCCAAGCTGGGACCGGCATTCACCGCCGCCACGGCTGCGCTGCGTGCGGGAGGGCCTCCGTCGCTTCACCCCGGCCAGGTCCCGCCCACACCGACCGGCGACTCTCTGTCAGGATCCGGGGACAGACACCGATCGGCGGCGGGGATCAGGACCGCCGCGTCGACTCCCGGAGGCCTCTAGTGAGCACGCGTGTGATGCCGAGCGTTCGACCGTTGCGAGACCGGCCGGCCTGGAAGGCCCTCGAAAAGCACCACGAGGAGGTGCGCGGCGCGCACCTACGTGAGCTGTTCGCCGCCGACTCGAGCCGGGGCGAGCGGCTGGTGGCCGAGGGCGCCGGGCTGTACCTGGACTACTCCAAGAACCGGATCACCGACGAGACGATCGAGTTGCTCGGCGCCCTGGCCGAGCAGTCCGGGCTGCCCGACCGGATCCAGGCGATGTTCGCCGGCGAGCGGATCAACGTCTCGGAGAACCGCTCGGTGTTGCACGTGGCCCTGCGGATGCCCAAGAGCGCGTCGCTGATCGTCGACGGCGTCGACGTCGTCAAGCAGGTGCACGAGGTGCTCGACCGGATGTCGGCGTTCTCCGAGCGGGTGCGCAGCGGCGAGTGGAAGGGCTACACGGA
>JAFAYP010000543.1 GCA_019240305.1 Solirubrobacterales bacterium | reverse complement strand
CCTGGCCCGTTTCGCCCTCTCGCACCGTCCCCCGACCGGGTTCTTCCGCGGGTTCGTGGTCGAGTCGTCGGGAGAGCACCGCGGCCGGCTCGATCTCAAGAACGGAGGGGCGATCCCGATCGTCGACCTCGCGCGCTGGGCGGGGATTGCCGCGGGTGTGACCAGCGCGTCGACCACGGAGCGCCTGCGCGCGGCGGCCGCCGCCGGAACGCTGTCCGGCGCTGACGCCCGCACGCTCGAGGACGCATTCGCGCTGATCGCCGGCCTGCGCGTCGAGCACCAGGTGCGGCAGCTCGAGGCCGGCGAGTCCCCCAACGACCACGTCGATCCGGGGACGCTCAGCCGGCTGACCCGGAGCTACCTGAGAGAGGCGTTCAGGGCCGTCGCCTCGATTCAGAGGCAGGCGGCCGCCGAGCTCGACGCCGGTGTGCGATGACGGCCGCTAGATTCCTCTCGTGACCAGGGAGTGGAGCAACTCGTGACCGGCGACTGGCGCGACTTTCGGCCAGCCATCTGGCTGGCGATGATCGGCATCGCCGTGATGCTGTTGCTGAACCCGTTCTATCTCGGGGCGATCCCCGTGGGCGCGGCGATCGGAGCGGCGCTCAGGATCCGCCAGCGCCAGCGGCGCGCCGGTCCTCGCTCCTGATTTCCCGAACCACCCGGCACGGGTTACCCACGCAGAGGTGGCCAGCCGGCAGGTCCCGGGTGACCACGCTGCCTGCGCCCACCACCGTGTCCGCTCCGATGCTCACACCAGGACAGACGATCACGCCCGTGGCCAGCCACGCCCCGTCTCCGATCTCCACCGGCGCCGCCGTCTCGACTGCGCGGCGACGGTCGTCGGGGTCGAGCGGGTGAAGCGCGGTCACGAGCTGCACGCCCGGGCCGATCTGCACATCCTCGCCGATGGTCACCGTCGCGGCGTCGAGCACGACTGCGCCGTAGTTGATGAACGTCCGCGCACCGATGCTGATGTACCGGCCGTAGTCGCACTGAAACGGCGCCATCACCTCCGCGTCCTCGCCAAGCTCGCCCAACAGCTCGCTCAGGATCGCTCGCCGCGGCCCCGTGTCGCCGAAGCTCGTGGCGTTGAAGCGCTCACAGAGCAGGCGGCACTCCTTGCGCTCCCGCAGCAGGTCGGGATGGTTGGCCAGATACGGTTCACCCCGCATCATCCGGTCTTTTTCGGAGGTCATCGTGGTCATCCTGACACGCCGCCCTTGGTTTCGTCCGGCCGCGAACGGATCATTCACACAGCGTGAGCTGGCGATCGACTCGAGCCACCGGGGGGCCGGGCCAGGACGTGCGCCGAGTCGCCGTCATCGACCTGGGGTCGAACTCGTGGCGGCTGGTCGTCTACATGTTCTCGCCGGGCGAGTGGTGGAAGCTGACCGACGAGATCTACGAGACGGTTCGGATCGGCGCCGGCCTGGCCGAGACCGGGCGCCTGAGTGAGGAGGCCATGGACCGCGGCCTGGAGACTCTCACGGTGTTCGAGCACTTCTGCGCGGCGCACGGATTGGGTCCGGAGTGCGTCCACGCCGTGGCCACCAGCGCGATCCGCGACGCGGACAACGGCGAGTATTTCCTGAGCGCCGCGCGCGCGGCCACCGGCCTTCAGATCGAGATCATCTCCGACGAGGAGGAGGCCCGCTTCGGCTACGTGGCGGCGATCAACTCTTCGACGCTGACCGACGGGATCGTGCTCGAGATCGGCGGCGGCAGCATCCAGCTGATCGAGGTAGCCGACCGCCGCGCGCAGCGCCTGCAGTCGTTCCCGCTCGGCGCCGTCCGCCTGACCGAGCAGTTCCTTCCCGGCGAGGGCCCGGCCCGCAAGAAGGACGTCCAGCGCCTGCGCAGCCACGTACGCGATGCGCTCGCGGCGTTCCCGTCGCTGACCGGCGCCGGCGGGCGGATCGTCGGGATGGGCGGCGCGGCGCGCAACCTGGCCGCCGCCGCCCAGCGCATGGCCGGTCAGCCGGACCTCGGCGTGCAGGGCTTTGTGATCACGCGCAAGATGCTCTCCGAGCTAGTCTCGACCCTGGCCTCCCTGCCCGTCTCCGAGCGCGGCGACGTGCCCGGGATCAAGGTGGGCCGGGGCGACATCATCCTGGCCGCCGCGCTGGCCATCGAAACGGTGGTCGAGATCGGTGACTTTGCCGGCATCGAGATCACCGAAGCCAGCCTTCGCGACGGCGTGTTCCTGGCCCGTGAGCTCCTGGCCTCAGAGCCCGAGCCGCTGGTGGGCGACGTCCGCCAGGCCGCGGTGCGCAATCTGGCCATCCAGTATGAGGCGGACATCCCCCATGTCGAGCACGTGGCGCTGCTCTCGCTCCAGATGTTCGACTCGCTGGCCGGGGCCGAGCTGTTTGTACCGATGCCGGGCGAGCGCGAGCTGCTGTGGGCGGCCGCGATGCTCCACGACGTCGGGATGACGATCTCCTACAACGACCACCACAAGCACTCGCACTACCTGATCGTCAGCGCCGAGCTGCCCGGCTTCAATCCCCGCGAGCGCGCCCTGATCGCCCAGATCAGCCGCTACCACCGCAAGGGCGCACCCAAGCTGGGCGAGATCGCCGAGTTGACCCGCAAGGGCGACGAGGAGCTGCTGGAGCGCTGCTCGGTCATCCTGCGCCTGGCCGAGCACCTCGAGCGCGGGCGCGACCAGTCTGTACGTGAGGCGCGCCTGCGAGCCAACGGCCACGGCGTCGACCTGCACCTCGAGGCCGGCGGCGATCTCACCCTCCCCCGCTGGAGCGTTGAGCGCTACGGCGACGGCGAGGCGTTTCAGCGCGTGTTCGGCCGCCGCCTGCTCATCGGGTAATCGGCGCATGGCGCACCGCACCTTCGTATCGTGTCACTACGTGATCCGGAGCATCGCGGTCGATCGCCTGCACCACCGCGCCGGGCCGTCGCAGCCCTCGGTCACGATCCGGTAACACCGGGTTCACAACCCTACGGGCGATGCCACTACAGTTTGCTCATGCTCTGGCTTCTGCGACACGCCGAGGCTGAGGATGGCCTGCCGGATGATGAGCGCCCCCTCACCGAGCGCGGTTCGATGCACGCCGACGCCGCCGGCCGTGCGCTCGCCGTGCTCGAGGTCCATCTCGACGCCTGTCTCACGAGTCCCAAGCTCCGCGCGGTGCAGACCGCCGAGCGCGCCTGCGAGC
>JAFAYP010000469.1 GCA_019240305.1 Solirubrobacterales bacterium | reverse complement strand
GCTGCTCTGGTTGCAATGGGCCGTGCTGTGGGGGCTGTTCTGGGTTGTGCTCGCGCTCGGTATCGAGCGGCTCACCGCCACAGCCGGGTGGCTGACCCTGATCCTCTCGGTCACCACATGCACGGTCCCCGGATTCCTTCTCCTTCTCGGCGACTGGGGCAAGGTGCCGACCTGGGGTGTGGTCGCCTCGATAGCCGCGACCGCGGCCGCGGTGATCCTGATCGCGATCCGTACAGTGCCGGCTCACTCCACGGCAACCAGCGGGGCGAGCGACCTGCAGGTCGCGCTACCCAACTGATCATCGGGAGTGGCCGGGCGGCGAGCGCCCGCCGACAAGGGTCGGCGGGCGCCGCCTCGGGCGCGAGAGCTTGATCGCGGGGCGGGGGGGTTACAGATCGCGCTGAGGGCACACCAGCCCCCAGACCGCCACCGAACTCGGAAGTCGCCCCCAAGACCGTCCACAAACACCTCGAGCACTGCTATCGAACGCTCGACGTGAACACCAGCGCCAACGCCGCACGCATCGCCCGGGCCGCCGGGACTGACCCGGCATGAAGCGCTTAGCGCTCGTTGCCCAGCGTGAACACGACCAGCTGTCGTTGATCGGACGCGTCAGGCGTCCAGGACCTTGAACTGTGCGACGAGCTGGCCGAGCGTCTCGGCGTTGCTCGAGAGCTGTTGGGCGCTGGCCGCGATCTCCTGCGCCGATGCCGAGCTCTGCTCGGTTGCGGCAGAGATCTCCTCGGTGGAGGCCGACGACTCCTCGGCCACGGCGGCCACCTCAGTGATCGTGTGCTGCATGCTTTGAGCGGAGGCGGTGATCTGCTCAGAGGCAGCGGCGATCTGCTCGATGCGGTCGCTCATGTCGTCGACCGCCGAGCTGATCCGCTGGAATGCCTCGCGTGTCTGCTCGACCACCGTGGCGCCCTCCCGGGTCCGCTCGGTGCCTTCCTCGACGACGCTGACGGCGTTGGCCGTCTCGCCCTGGATGGCCCTGATGAGCGAGGAGATCTCCGCGGCCGCCTGCTGGGATTCCTCGGCCAGCTTGCGCACCTCCTCGGCCACGACCGCGAACCCGCGGCCCTGCTCGCCGGCGCGAGCCGCCTCGATCGCCGCGTTGAGCGCCAGCAGGTTGGTCTGCTCGGAGATGCCGGTGATGGTCTGGACGATCTCCCCGATCTGGTCGGACTTCGCCGCCAGCCCGCGGATCGCCTGAGCGGCCGACGCCGAGGAATCACGCACCGAACGCATCGCATCGTTGGCGTGCTCGGCCGCGGTCATGCCCGTCTGCGCGACCTCACGCGCCTGCTGGGCCACCTCGGCCGTCAACTGCGCCTGCTCGGCGGACTCGGACACCGCGCGCGTGACCTCCTCGGCCGCGCGCTGCGCCTCCTCGACCATCCGGACCTGGCGCTCAGCGCCCTGGGCCACACCGCTGACGGCGTTGGCGATCTCGCCCGTTGCCCTGCCGGACTCCTCGGAGGTCGCCGCCATCTGCTGCGAGGCCCCCGACACCTGCCCGGCTGAACCCGACACCTCGCCAATGATGCGGCGCAGATTGTGCACGAGGGTACGGAACGCGGTACCGAGCAGGTCAGCGTCGGAGCGAACGGCCGGCTCGACCGTGAGGTCGCCCTCCGCGACGTGCCCGGCGACCGCGGCCTGCTCCTTGAGGTAATCGATCATGCGGGTGAACGCGGCACCGGTGCGGCCGAGCTCGTCGCTCGAGCTCAGCGTGATGCGCTGGTCGACGTCGCCCTCGGCGATGCCCTCCGCGGCGCGGAGCATCTCATCGGTGCCGCGCTTGATGAAGCGGGTGACGAGGAACGCGACCGCGCTGCCGATCAACACCGCCAACACCAGGATCACGACCGTCAGGGTCGTGCCCGAGGACTTGTTGGTGTTGATGTTGCTCGCGTCACCGCTGGCTTGGCCGTCGTTGATCTTGACCTCCTGCGAGACCTCCGCCGACATGGCATTGTTCACCGGCGCGCCGCTCTTCTCATACAGCGCGCCGGCCGCCCGGACGCGACCGGCCAGGACGTCCTTCTGAACCGCAGCCGCAATGTCCTGGTACTGCGCCCACCCCGTTTGATACTGCGCATAGACACGCAGCTCAGCGGCGGACGGCGAGGTGCCGCGATAAGCCGTCATTGCCTGCTCGAGCGCGGCGGCATCGCTCCGAAAGGCCTGGAGGTGCTGCGAAGCCCCGGCCGGATCGACGATCGCCTGGAGCAGGTCCGACTCCACGTTGCCCAGACCAGTCTGAGCATTGCTCAGATCCTCGATCGGTACCGTCGCGTTGGCGTACATGTCCGACCCGAGGCTCGAGGACGAGGACAGCCCGCTGATCGCGAGCACCCCCACGCCCACCAGGAAGGCGACCAGCAGACCGACCATCCCGTAAAGCTTTTTCCCGATCGAGAGGTTGTAGAAGAACCGCATGTATTTCTCCGGTCTGATTGTGCGAAATGAACTCGTGTCGTTTGCAACATCGACCAACCCGTGATCGACTCAACTCGGGAAACCCGCACAAGCAGTACGGAGAACTACGCAGCATGCCCCAGCTACCGCTTTCGGCATGGGACGCGACCACACAGAAATTGCCGCCGCGTGGCTTGCTCACCGATTGCAAGTCAACTGTCCGGTCGGAACGCCGGCATCACCTCGGCGGCGAAGCGCAGCATGTTCGCCCGGGTGGGTTCTCCGCCGCTCATCAGCACATAGCTGACGCCGACCGCCTGCAGTGCTTGCAGCCCGGCAATGATCTCCTCGGGCGGCCCGAAAAGGACATTCGCCTCGCTCGCGCCAGGCGTGTCGGCGTAGGCCATGATGTGTGAGCGCCTGGAACCGTCCGGCCCGCGGGAGCGCTCGATCATGCGGTCGTGGATGCTTGCCTGCCGGGCCAGCGCCGCGCTCGCGTCGTCCGCGTCGCATGCCACGTAGATGTTGCGCGCGACCGCCACTTCCATCGGATCAAAGGCACGGTCGCAAGCCTCACACTCCGCTTTGAACAGAGCGATCCGCTCGCCGATCGCCTCGGTGGAGGCGAACTGGTCGAGCAACAGGTTGGCACCGAGCGCGGCAACCTTGCGAACCGAATCGGGCACACCTGCGGCGATCCACACCGGCGGATGCGGCTTCTGAGCGGTCGGCGGCTCCACCACGATGTCGTCGTAGCGCCAGAACCGACCCTCGTGGGAGAACGGCTCATCGGAGCTCCACGCCTTCACGATCACCGCCAGAGACTCCTGAAAGCGCGCCTCTGCCTCCTCCGCCGGCACACAGAAGCCAGCGAACTCCGAATGCCGGTAGCCCTTGCCCACGCCGAAGTCAAGACGCCCGCCAGAGAGAAGATC
>JAFAYP010000363.1 GCA_019240305.1 Solirubrobacterales bacterium | reverse complement strand
GATCTGCACGTACAGCGACGAGCGACCGGCCGCCTCCCGAGCAAAGCGCCGAAACCCGTTCGCGATCCGCTCACGCACCTCCGCGCGCTCTCGCCCGCTCCTCATTGGCTACATACTGTCGCCGATGGAGCGCAACGTGCTGGGCGGCCCGCTCGAGATCTGCGGCATCGAGCCGGTGACCGGCTTCTACCGCGATGGCTGCTGTCGCACCGGCCCCGGTGACCGGGGGAGTCACACGATCTGCGCCGTGGTCACCGCCGAGTTCCTGGAGTTCCAGCGGAGCGCCGGCAATGACCTGAGTACCCCGGTTCCCGAGTATCGCTTTCCCGGTCTCACACCGGGCGATCGCTGGTGCGTGACCATCCACGCCTGGCTGCGCGCCCACGAGGAGGGGGTCGGCACGTTCGTGGTACTGGCCGCCACGCACGAGCGCGCGCTCGAGCTGGTGCCTCTCGACGTCCTCAAGGACTACGCGGTCGACGTGCCGGCCGATCCGAGCTCGCTCGCGTGACCGCGGCACCTCCATAATCGGGCGAGACTCGCTCAGCGAGGGCGCCCTCCCGACAGCCGCGCGATGCTCGGGCTCAGCGCGATCCCAGCGCGCAGACCCGGAGCGGGCTCAGGCAGGCCGTAGCCGCGGGTCAGCGGGATCACTCCGGCCCACGTATCGCGCTCGGCATCGGGGGATTCGTCATCGTCGGGCGGCCCGTTGCGCGTCTTCACCGAGGCTTCGTCGATCTCCATCTCGAGGATCGCGGTTCCGTTCAGCTCCTGGCGAGACGGCGAGCGGACCTCCGCCCAGCGCCCCGGGAGCACCACCTCCATGAACGCCTCGAGCGCCCCGAGCTTCTCCTCCACGCCCTCGATCGGCCGGAAGCTGCCGAGCAGCGCCACCGAGTCGTAGTTGGCGCTGGTCTCGAACGCCGAGCGCGCCAGCACCCAGCCGTCGAAGATCGTCACGGCCAGGCAGGCGGGCGCGCCCGCGGCGAGCACCCGGACCATCCGGCTGGCCGACGAGCCGTGGATCAGCACCCGGTTTCCCACGCGCGCGTACAGCGTCGGGATGCAGTAGGGCTGCTCATCACTGACGAAGCTGACGTGCGCGATGCAACCCCGGTCAAGCACCCGGTGGATCGAGGCGCGGTCATAGCGGGCCCGCTTGGGAGCGCGGCGCACGCGCACCCGGGCCGATGGCTGACGCTTCATGACGCGTTAGTGTGCGAGCGGACTGGCCCTATGACTAGAGCCACCGACGAGCAATTTGATGAGGCCAGCTTCTGGTCGCTCGAGCCCGGCCCGGGGGAGTCGTTGCGGGCATGCCTCGAGCGCACGCTGCGCCAGGCGATCCGCGAGGGGTCGCTCCGAGCCGGCGTCGAGCTGCCGTCCTCTCGGCGACTGGCCGCGCAGCTCGGCGTCTCACGCGGGGTGGCGAGCGATGCCTATGCCGAGCTCGAGGCGCAGGGCTACCTGCTCCTCGCCACGCGCCGTGCCCCGGTGGTCGCCCAGGTGCCGAGCGTGCGGGAGCCAGCCGCCGCCACGCATGCCGCCGCCGTCCCCTCACCCCGATTCGACATGACCCCCACCACGCCGGATGTGACGTTGTTTCCGCGCCGTCGGTGGGCCGCAGCGCTGGCCGCCGCGGTACGCGAGGCGCCGGATGATGCGCTCGACTACGGGGATTCTCGCGGCAGCCTGCTCCTCCGCGCGAGGCTGGCCGATGAGCTCGGCCGCACCCGTGGCGTGATCTGCGAGCCGGATCAGATCATCGTGGTGCAGGGAGCGACCCAGGGACTCGATCTGGTCCTGCGCGCCCTGCGTGACACGAACGCCGCGCGGGTCGCCGTCGAGGATCCCTCGCTCGATCGCCAGCACAAGCAGATTCGTGGGCTGGGTCTCGAGCTGGCCGGCCAGCCCGTCGACCGCGACGGGCTGATCGTCGGCGGGCTCGAGGCCGACGCGGTGGTCGTCTCGCCCGCGCACCAATTCCCGACCGGCGCGGTCCTCTCGGGCGCCCGCCGCCGTGAGCTGCTCGCCTGGAGCCGCGACTGCGGCGGACTGATCATCGAGGACGACTACGACGCCGAGTTCCGCTACGACCGCGAGCCGGTGCGCGCGCTCCAGGGCCTCGACCCGGATCGCGTCGTCTATGCGGGCACCACGGCCAAGACGCTTGCTCCGTCGCTGCGCATCGGCTGGCTCGTCGTGCCGGAGCGGCTGGTCGAGCCGCTCGCGGCGCTCAAGGAGCTTCTCGACGACCTCTCCCCCACACTTGAGCAAATCGCGCTCGCCCAGCTGATCGAGGGCGGTCACTATCAGCGCCACATTCGCCGCGCGCGCGCCGTGTACCGGACCCGACGCGACCGGCTCGTCGGCGCGCTGGCCCGGCACTTTCCCGGGCTGAGCGTGTTCGGGGTGGCGGCCGGACTCAGCGTGATGCTCGAGCTGCCTGCCGGCGCCGACGACCACGGCATGAAGCGTGCCGCCGGGGAGGCGGGCATCCGGGTCGAGGCCCTCAGCGGCTACTCGATCGACGACCGCGGCCGCCGCGGACTCCTCATCGGATACGGCCGTCTCCATGAAGCCGCCGTCGACGCAGCGGTCGCTGCCCTGCACCGGGCCGTCGCCCCGGAGCTGGGCTGAGGCTGAGCTACGCCGCCAGGACGTCCGGCGAGCTGGCGTCGTATTCCGGGATCCACGCCGTGCCGCGACCGTCCGGGTCACGGCCGAGCCGCCGGCGTAGCGCGATCGACAGATCTCGCCGCCACGCCGCCAGCGGGGACGCGAGGTGATTGCTGACCCCGCGCTGGCGCGAAGCCAGAACGACCTGGCTCGCGCGGGGACGGCGCGTGCGCTCGTAGCGCGCGAGCGCCGCGAGCGGGTCGTCAGGCTCGGCCGCGAGGGCCGCGGCCAGGACGCAGCCGTCCTCGATCGCCTGACAAGCACCCTGCCCGAGGTAGGGCAGCATCGGATGGGCGGCGTCGCCGAGCACCGTAACCCGCCCGCGTGTCCACTGCGCAATCGGGTCACGGTCGTAGAGCGCCCACTTGTACCAGACCTCGCCGGCCGAGAACACGCGCAGCAGTAACTCGTGCCAGCCGCTGTAGCGCTCGAGCACCTCGCTGCGCTCGCACCGGGACACCCAGGATTCGTGCCGATAAGTCTCGTCGTCGTAGTGGCACACGACGTTGATCAGCTCGTCCCGCCTGACCGGGTACAGGACGATCGTCCCATGTGGGCCCAACCACTGGGCGTTGTCGTTCGGGGGCGGGCCGCCGGGCACGGCGTCGGCCGGTATCACGCTGCGGTAGCAGATCTTGCCGGTGAAACGCGGAGCATCCGGGCCGAACAGCGACGTACGCACCGCCGAGTGAATCCCGTCGGCGCCCACGATCACGTCGGCCTCGATGACATTCCCGTCCTGGAATCTGGCGACCGCGGCCGGGCCGTCTCCTGCGACCCCGACGCATCGCGCTCCGAGCGTGACGATGTCGTCCGGGAGCGACGCCGCAAGGACGTCCAGTAGGTCGGCGCGGTGGACCGTGGCGGCCGCGCTGCCGAACGACGCGGCCTGCTCGCGGCGGCTCGTCCTGGAGATCACGCGCCCGGTCTTCCCGTTGCGCGTGAGGATCCACTCCGAGCGCCCGGCGATGGCCCGGACTTCGTCCTCAAGGCCGAGCGCCCGCAGGACCTTCATGGCGTTCGGGCCAAGCGCGACGCCCGCGCCGATCTCGCGGAGCTCCGGTGCGGCCTCGTAGACGGCCACCTCGATGCCGCGGCGGGACGCCGCGCGCGCGGCGATCAGGCCACCGATTCCTCCACCGATGATGGCCACCCGCGGCATTCAGCGGACCTCAGGCGCTCGCCGGCACGGACACCGCCGCCAGCAGCTCCTCGGTCGGCGCCTCGATCAGGGCGCTGTCGGCGGTTTCGCTGGCCTCGGAAGCCTTCACGATGTCGATCGCGATCGATCGCACCTGACCCGCGATCTCGTTGACCGCGATGTCGGGATGGTGCGCGGCGGCGGCCGTCGCGTGGCTCGCGCCGCGCAGCGCCAGTCGCAAGACATCCCCGCTGCGCCACGGCTCGTCGAACTGGGCGGGCAGCTCCCACGCTGCGCGCGCCAGCTCGCCCATCGCGCTCGCCAGCTCAGCTTGCGCAGGGCGGCCGCTGCGCACGTAGATGCGGACGTTGCGAGCGAGGATGCGGGCGCCGCGCGCGGCGAGCTCGAGGTAGGCCACCGTTCGTGCGTAGCGGTCGAGCTCGGCTCGTGCCGGACGCCGCAGCGGCGCCCAGCGCGCCGTGTCCGCACCGAGCATGACCGCCTGGCGCAGCTCGGTGACTCGACTCTCGAGGTTCTCGGCCGCATGCGAGGCGGACTCGGCCTCACGGACGTCCCCAGCGGCCATGGCTGCGGCTCCGTCGCGTAGCACGGCGCCAAGTTCGCCGAATGCGGCCGACGCCGCACGTGCGGCACCGATCCGCGGATCGGGCGGGAACACGAGGATGTTGACGAGCAGCGCCACCCCGCCGCCGATCAGTACCTCGAGCAGTCGCACCTCGGGGGTGGAGGACAGGGTTGCAACGAGAATCGCCGAGACAGCGGCTTCGGTGACCAGCAGCTCGCTTCCCCCGAGCAGGAGCGCGGCCAGCATGGCCAGCACGACCAGTAGGCCGATCTGCGGCATCCCATACCCGAGCGCACGCACGAGCAGATCGGCGAGCACGATCCCCAGCATCACGCCGGCGACCAGCTGGACCGCCCGCTGCCGTCGCTCGCCGAAGGCCGCGCCCAGCGACACCACGGCCGCGATCGAGGCGAATCCCGGTCGCGCATCAACCCCCAACAGGACCGCCACGTACCACGCGCCGACCGCGGCCAGGGCGGTCTGCGCAACCGGCCACAGCCGCCCGTGCAGACGGGCGCGAGCCACCTTGACGAAGGGAGGATTCATCGCCCACAACAACCCCGCGACCGACGGCGGTTACATCAGTGGCCCTCAGGTCGGTGATCCGCCCTCGAGCGGTGCGCCGGCGAAGCCCACTTCGTTGCCGTCGGGATCGCGGTAAATCGCCTTGCGCGCGCCGCTCGCGTAGGTCTCGCGCTCGTCCGGCTCCAGGCCGCGGGACGCGATCTCGGCCACCCTGGCATCGAGTTCGTCGAGGAAGATGGTCACCACCGAGCGCCCGGCACCTTCGGCGTGCTCGACGATGTAGATCGACCGCTCCTCCGCCAGCGTCCACACCGCCTCGGTGGCGTGGGGAAAGAACGTGGGCTCACCCAAGAGCCGCTCATACCATGGCCGGGCGGCTTCGAAGTCCCGCACTCGCAGGCCCGCGAACAGGTGCAAGGTCATCGTGCGTCCAAGACGGGCC
>JAFAYP010000515.1 GCA_019240305.1 Solirubrobacterales bacterium | reverse complement strand
TAGTCGCCGAACTCGAGGTCGATCATGCTCTCCTCGTGCAGGGCCATCCCGATGCCCATCGTCATGCCGCCGAGGAACTGCGAGCGCGCGGTCTTGGGGTTGATGATGCGCCCGACCGCGAACACGCCGAGCGCGCGGGCGATCCGCACCTCGCCGGTGTCCACGTCGACGCGCGCCTCGATGAACTGGGCGCCGAAGCCGTGCTTGGCCAGTGGCTCGGCCGTGCCCACGGCCGTCTCCGCCTTGGTGTCGACCTCCACCTCGGCCGGGGAGTCCGCACCCTCGCGCGCCATCAGAGCGCGCAGCTCACGGCACGCCTTGACCACCGCCGACCCCCAGGACGCGTTGCCCATCGAACCGCCGGCCAGGAACGCCTCGGGGAAGCTCGAGTCGCCGATCTGCACCTCGACCTGCTCGATCCCCACCTCCAGCGCATCGGCGGCGATCTGGGTCAGCGCGGTACGGGCGCCCGTCCCGATGTCGGCCGCGGCGATCTGGATCGTGTACCGGCCGCCTTCGGGTTCGTAGCGTGCCCGGGCCGACGAGGGCTGACGCCGGGCGGGATAGGTGGATGAGGCCACGCCACTGCCGACCAACCAGCGGCCCTCCCGCCGCACCGCCGGGCGTGGATCGCGCTCGGCCCAGCCGAACCGCTCGGCGCCCTCGCGCAGGCAGGCCACCAGGTTGCGGGTCGAGAACCGGTTGCCGGTCTCGGGGTCGACCGGTGGATCGTTGCGCACACGCAGCTCGATCGGATCGATCTGGCAGGCGATGGCCAGCTCGTCCATGGCCGACTCGAGCGCGTACATGCCGGGCGTCTCGCCCGGAGCGCGCATCCAGGACGGCGTCGGAACGTCGAGCTTGACCAGCCGGTGCGTGGTCCGCCGGTGCGGCGCGGCGTACATCATCCGGCTCGGCAGCGCGGCCTGCTCGCCGAACTCCCGGACGGTCGAGGTCTGGAGGATGGCGTCGTGGCACAGCGCGGTGATCCGCCCGTCGCGCTCGGCCCCCAACCGCATCCGCTGGATCGTCGGCGTCCGGTAGCCGGTGAGCGCGAACATCTGCTGGCGGGTGACCGCGAGCTTCACCGGACGCCCGGTGGCCCGCGAGGCCATCACGGCGAGGATCACGTGCGGTCGTGGGGTGCCCTTGGAGCCGAATCCGCCACCCACGTGCGGCGAGATCACCCGCACCTGGTCGGGATCGAGCCCGAACGCCTTGGCCACTGTGGTCTTGACGTTGACCACCCCCTGGTTGGAGTCATACAGGGTGATGGCGCCGCTCTCCCACACGGCCAGCGTGGCGTGGGGCTCCATCGGGTTGTTGTGTTCGGCCGGCGTCTCATACGTGCAGTCGATGGTGACCTCGGCGGCGGCGAAAGCGGCGTCGAAGTCGCCCTGTTCGGTGTCCGGCGGGTAGTTCGGGTTGACCTTCTCTGGCTTGTACAGCTCCGGATGGTCGGATCGGAGCAGGACGTCGTGGGACTCCGGCTCGTATTCGATTCGCACCAAGCGCTCGGCCTGGCGCGCCGTCTCGTAGCTCTCGGCGATCACCACGCCGACGATCTGGCCGCGATAGGAGACGCGGTCGGACTGCAGGACTCGGAGCTCGCCGTCGGAGACATCGTGAAGCCGCGGCGCGTTGCCGTGCCACAGCACCTCGAGGACGCCCGGCAGCTCGAGCACCGCGGCGGCGTCGAGGTTCCGGACGGTCCCCTTGGCGACCGTCGACTGGAGGATCGCCGCGTAGGCCACCTCGTCCCGGCGGTACTCGACGGCGTACTTGGCCTCGCCGGCCACCTTGGCCCGGCCCTCGACGCGATCGACGGCCGTCCCGACGGCGCCGGCGACGGTGGTGCTCATGCCGAATCTCCCGCCAGCTCGAGCACGGTGCGCGTGATCAGGTTCGTGGCCAGCTGCACCTTGTAGGCGTTCTCGCGCAGCGGCTCGGCCTGTTCCAGCTCGGCCAGCGCCGCCCGCGCGGCGCTTTCCTCGGTAACCGCCGCGCCCCGGAGCACCTCCTCCGCGCGGCTCGCCCGCCACGGCGCGTGGGCCACACCGCCCAGGGCGATGCTGACCTCTGAGACGCGGTCGCCATCGAGGACGAGCACAACCGCCACGGACACCAGCGCGAACGCGAACGAGCGCCGCTCGCGCACCTTGCGGTAGCGCTGGCGCGAATCTCCGCCCGGCGGCGGTCCGAGCTCGACCGCGGTGATCAACTCGCCGGGCTCGAGCACGCTGTCCCGTTGCGGCTCGTCCCCCGGGAGCCGGTGAAAGCCGGGAACGGGGATGGCGCGTGCGCCGCCGGGACCCTGCGCGTGCACCGTGGCACCCAGCGCGGTCAGTGCCACCGCCATGTCGGAGGGGTGAGTGGCCACGCAGTGCTCGGAGTGACCGAAGATCGCGTGGTTGTGGTGGTGCCCCTCCCGGGCGGGGCAGCCCGTGCCCGGCTCGCGCTTGTTGCAGGGCTTGGTCACGTCGGTGAAGTAGGCGCAGCGCGTGCGCTGGAGCAGGTTG
>JAFAYP010000322.1 GCA_019240305.1 Solirubrobacterales bacterium | reverse complement strand
CCGCCAGCGCTTCGAGCAACTCTCGGGTCCCGTCCGTCGAGTTGTCGTCCAGCACGATCCAGCGCGCCGGGCGCAGCTCCTGGGCAGCCACCGATCGAACGACTCGCTCGATATGCACCGCCTCGTTACGAACGGGCGAGATGATGAGGATCTCGGCGTCCACCTGCTCTACGCTGCGTTCGCGAGCATCGCCGGGCTGTCGATGAACTCCCGATGCCACAGCTCGAACATGAAGAGGGCCCAGAGCGGATTGGTCTGGGCGCCGTCTCCGGCCGAGTGGCGATCGAGCATCGACCGCACGGTCGAGGGTTTGAAGTACCCGCGATCGAGCGTTCCCGGATCGAGCAGCACGTCGCGGGCCAGCTCGCGAAGGTCATTGCGGAACCAGTCACCGATCGGGACCGTGAACCCCTGCTTGGGACGGTCGAGGATGTCGTCGGGGACCCAACCGCGCAGTGCTTGCCGGAAGATCCACTTCTTCTCGGTCCCCCGCACCTTCAGATCGGCGGGGATCGACGCCGCGAACTCCAACAGTTGGTGGTCGAGCAGTGGCGATCGGGCCTCGAGCGCGTACGCCATCGTCGCGATGTCGATCTTGGGGATCAGGTCGCCGGGCAGGAAGGTCGTGCTGTCCACCTCGAGCATTACGTCGATCACGTGTGTTCCCGATGCCTCCTCCCAGGCTCGAGTCAGGAGGCCGTCGTCCGGAGACCGCCGCACGAGCGCCGCAAAGTCATCCTGGTAGAGCGCGCTCCTCCGACTCTCGCTGAGCCAGGACACGTACCGCTCATAGCGTTCGAGCGGGGTCAACGGGAGCGTCTCCATCAGCCGCCGCGCCTTGTTCGAAACGCTCGCGACGTCGCCCCCACCGAGCCGCCCGGCGGGAGCCGCCATGGCGCGGCGCAGTGAAGCCGGTAGACGATCCAGGCGGCCGGCAAGCCGGTTGGCCGCGTACCGTGAGTAGCCGCCGAACGACTCGTCTCCACCATCCCCGTTGAGCGCAACTGTCACGTGGCTTCGCGTGAGCTGCGACAGGTAGAAGCTTGGGATCGCCGAGGGGTCGGCGAACGGCTCACCGTATTGGCGCACGATCTTGGGCACCATCTCGATCGCGTCCGGGCTGACCACGAACTCGTGGTGCTCGGTGCCGAATAGCTCGGCGATCCGCCGGGCGTACCGCAACTCGTCAAATGCCTCGGTGGTGAATCCGATCGAAAACGTCCTGACCGGGTTGGCGCTCGTCTCGGCCATGGCGGCCACCACGGCTGAGGAGTCGATCCCGCCGGACAGAAAGGCTCCCACCGGCACATCGGCGACCATCCGGCGCCGGGTAGCTGCCCGCAGGTGCTCACGAATTGGCTCGTGCAGCTCGCGCGGATCCGACACGCGGAGTTTTTGCGAGAAGTCCAGGCGCCAATAGCGCTCGATCGTCGCCTTGCCGTCCTCAAGAACCAGGGTATGGGCACCTGGAAGCTTCCGGACGTCCTTGAAGATCGAAAGCGGAGCGGGAACGTAGCCGTGGGCGAGGAAGTAGTCGACCGCGCGCGGATCGACGCGCCGCGGCACGTCCTGATCCTCCATCAGTGACCGCAGCTCTGAGGCGAAGCTCAGGCCTCCGCCGGCGAGCGTATAGAACAGCGGCTTCTTGCCGATTCGGTCGCGTGCGATCAGCAGGCGCCGCCGCCGCTTATCCCACAGCGCGAACGCGAACATTCCGTGCAGGTGGCGAACGCAATCGACGCCGTACTCCTCGTAGGCGTGGACAATCGTCTCGGTGTCGCCCTCAGTGGCGAACCGGTGTCCGCGGCTCCGTAGACGGTCGCGCAGCTCCCTGAAGTTGTAGATCTCGCCGTTGAGCACGACGACGACCGAGCGATCCTCGTTGTAGATCGGCTGATCGCCGGTGACGAGGTCGACCACGCGCAGCCGCTGAATCCCCAGGCCGACGCCATCCTCGACAAACAGCCCGCGCGAATCGGGGCCGCGGTGCTCCAGCGCAGCGCACATCCGCTCGAGCACCTGCCGGTCCACCGGCTGTGCCCCTGATGACGAGATCTTCCCGGCGATTCCGCACATAGCTCTAGTAAGAAAACGCGCGGGGGTCTCGATTCTCACGCGCAACCCGGCTCCCACGCAGGATGTTTGGAGATTGTCAGAGATGATCGAGATGGCTGGACGAATGTTGGACCTGTGGACGTTTGGTCCGCTGCATTGCGGGGCACTAAAACGCCGCCGTTTAGCGCGCCAGTACCATGGCGCCGATTTCGAAAGCCGACGAGATCCGTCGTGCGATGAGACGAAACGGAGAAGGACCGGATGCGGCGCGCCAGCTTTTCATGCGTATGTTGCCTGTTGCTGTCGGCCGCGGCTGCCTGGGGATCTGTCGGGAGGGACGGAACCGGGCGCGCGTCGGCGGCGAGAACCTCCTTCGTCCCTGCCGTGCGCAGCGACCTAAACCAGATGGTCGCCAGCGTCCCGAGCAAGGCGAGCTCAGTGAGCGCCAAGGCGAAGCCGGACTCGATCGGGTTTGGCCGGTCGATTTTGTTTGGCCGGCGGGGCTTGTCCTCGTCCGGCGCTGGAGTGGCGCGTGCCTTTCCGTTCCGCAGTCGCCTCAGCGGAACGGCGTCCTCGATCACCGTCTACGTGGGGCAGCACAGTGATGCCCGCACGCTGCTCGTCGGTTTGTACTCGAGCGTCCGTGGGCGACCCGGCGTCCGCCTGACCGTCGGTTCCATCGGCCCGGTCGAGCCCGGCGCTTGGAACTCGGCCAGGGTCCGCCGCGTGGCCGTCAACGCGCGGACGATCTACTGGCTCGTCGTGCTCGGAAAGGGAGGTGGGGTCGAGCTCCGCCACGGCCGATCCACCAGCTGCGTCAAGCCAGTTTCTTATGAGCTCACGCTGACCGCCATGCCCTCGGCCTGGACCGGCGGAACTCCCACTCGCCTGTGCCGGATCGCCGCCTACGTGCAAGGCACCGCACGCGCTGTCCACAATCACGGCGCGCCGACCGGCTTCGAGCTGATCGGTGCAGCCGGCAGCGCGCTCATGAACGGCTTTGGCGGAACGGGCCGGGGCGGGACGGGCGGCGGCGTCCTTCCTCCGGTCGGCGTCACAAACCAGCCGATAGTCGTTCCGCCGTCCGAGAATTGTCTGAGCCAGCTGCGATCTGGGGGAGGTACGCCGTATCCGGTGTGGTCGTCGGTCATCGCCTGTCACTATCCGGCGCCGACGTCGCTTGACCCCAACGGCGCGTCATCCGGCGGCACGGCTGGCGTTCCGGACGGAACGACCCTCCAGAACGCGAGCACCTGCGGCTGCTTGCCCGCGGGCGACTCGTGGAATTCATCGGGCGGTTATCTCTCCATAGACGGGACCGGCACGGTCAGCAACCTCTATGTGCCGGGCTCGGTCTACATCGGCACGTCGAGCCCGGTCACGATCCAGGACAGCGACATCGAAGTTGCCCCGGGAGGGTCCGGTTACGCCGTCGACGGCAATGGCGACAGCGGCGTCACGCTCACGCACTCGTGGATCCACACGCGCTATTCCGGACAGGCTTGTACGCAAAGCACGTCGTACAGCAGCGCCGATGTCGGGGTCGGCAACTTCGGGAGCGTCACGCTGCAAGATGATGATGTCGATTGCTTCCCGATCCCGCTTGAAAACAGCAACCTCACGGTTAGTGGGTCGGTGATCGTCAGCGACGGCACGGTCCAATCCGGTCACTACGAGCCGATCTACACCGGACACGACGATCAGATCGTCGGGAACACGATCATCAATCCGCAGACCGAGACTGCCGAGGTCTTCGGTGACGAAGACTGCAGTGGCTGCTCAACGCTCACGAATGTGACGATCGAGAACAGCCTGCTGGCTGGCAACCAGAACAACGGCGGCTTGGCCCTTGGCTGCACCGCCGGTAACGGCTTCCAGGCGGACTTCGGCCACGGGCCCAACGCGAACGTCATTGTCCTGAACAATCGATTCTCGAACGCCTACAACCTTTACCGGAACGCTCCGTTCTCCGCCGGCAACACAGACGGCCAGTCAGGCACCATCTGGACCGGAAACTACATGGACAACAACCTCGCCACCGTCGCCGAGCCGGCGCAGCCCTGCTAGTTGGGCCGTCCGATAGGCCACCGGTGCGGACCAACTGTTGGAGTTCGATGCGAGGCCATCACCTCATCCGAGGCCCACACTTATGAACCGCGGGTCAACTCCCCTGGACGACTGTTCGAGGCGTCTGGACGTTTGGTCCACCGATCGCCATAGGGATTAGCCCACCTCTCGACGCACCGATAACAAGAGCGCCGATCCAAGCGACGGACCACAACATCCGTCGCGCAATCAAAGAACCGCGGGAGGAACCGGATGCCGCGCGTCAGTCTTGCATGCGTATGCTGCTTGCTGCTGCTCTTCGCCGCCACGGCCTGGGGTGCCGGCGCGAAGAATCAGACCGGACCTGCGTCAGCGGCGAGCGCTTCGTTTGCCCACCCGCCATTCAGCGCCTCGGTCCCGGTTCTCGGCGGCTTCGCGGCTGAGTTGAGCTCGACGCGCGCCCGCGTGAATGCAGGCGGACTTCTGAGAGACCGCCGGGCGACCGCCGGGTCGGTAGCTCGAAACCGCGCCGGAATGGTGCGCGCCTTCGCATTTCGCAGCCGCCTCACCGGATCAGCATCCTCGATCCACGTCTACCTCACCCACCGCGGCCGTGCCAGCACGCTCATCGTCGGGTTGTATTCGAACCTCCGCAGCAAGCCCGGCGTCCGGCTGAGTTCTGGATTGATCAGCTCACCGAAGGCGGGCGCTTGGAACTCGGCGAGGATCCGGCGTGCCCCCGTCACGTCAGGCAAGACATACTGGCTGGTCATCCTCATTCAGGGCGGCGCGCTGGCCTTGCGCCCGACCCGATCCGCGGGCTGCGCTGACCCCGTGTCTTATGCGCTCACGTCCACCTCGCTGCCGACCACGTGGGCCGGGGCGACTACCTCACGGGCCTGCCAGATCGCCGCATACGTGAGCGGCAGCCCCCGCGCCGTCCTGAAGAACGGCCCCAATGCGCCGGCCGCTCCCGGCACGCTTGGCGGCGCCGGCACCGCGGTAACCGGCGGCTCGAGCAGCTCGAGCGGCAGCGGAACGGGTGCGCTGACCGGCGGTGGCGGTGGCGTCACACCCCCGACCATCCTGCCCCCCGTCAACCTCACCCGTCCGACCATCAGCGGGACCGCTCAGCAGCGGCAAACGCTGACGACGTCCAACGGAACGTGGCTCGATAGCCCGACTTCCTACGCGTACCAGTGGCAGGATTGCAACTCCTCAGGCCAGTCCTGCACGGCGATCAGCGGGGCCACCTCGCAGGCGTACACGCTTGGCTCCTCGGACGTGGGCGACACCATCAACGCAATTGTGCAGGCGTGCAACTCGGCCGGTTGCGCCACGGCGACCAGCGAGGCAACTGCCGTCGTGACCGCTGCCAGCACGTCGACGAACTGTATGAGCCAGCTTCGTACCGGCGGGAGCACGCAATATCCCGTGTGGTCCTCGGTCGTCGGCTGCGGCTACCCGGCGCCGACCTCGCTGGACCCCAACGGCGCATCGTCGGGCGGGACCGCCGGCGTACCGGACGGGACAACACTCCGGAACGCAAGCACCTGCGGTTGCTTGCCGAGCGGCGACTCCTGGAACGCCAGCGGCTACCTCTACGTGAACGGAACGGGCACCCTGAACGACCTCTATGTGCCCGGCTCGGTCTACATCGCCACCTCGGGGACTTTGACGCTCCAGAACAGCAACATCGAGGTCCAGCCCGGCGGCTCCGGCTACGCCGTCGATGGCAACGGCAATTCCGGGCTCACGATCGCGAACTCGTGGATCCACACGGCCTACTCCAGCCAGACGTGCACGCAGACCACCGCATACAGCACCCAGGACATCGGCATTGGCAACTTCGGCGCGGTGACGCTGCACAGCGACGACGTCGATTGCTTTGGCATCCCGCTGAACAACAGCAACCTCACTGTGACCGGCTCGGTGATCATCAGTGACGGGATGTCCAACCCGACCCACAACGAGCCGATCTACACCGGCCACAACGACTCGATCGTCGCTAACACGATCATCAATCCCGAGCAGCAGACCGCCGAGGTGTTCGGTGACCAGAACTGCAGCGGATGCGGAACGCTCAGCGACCTGACGATCGAAAACAATCTCCTGGCCGGCAACCAGAACAACGGCGGCCTCGCGGTCGGCTGCGCCGCCGGCAACGGGCAGCAGATGGACTTCGGCCACGGGCCCAACGCGAATGTCGTGGTCGAGAACAACCGCTTCACGACTGCGTACAACAGCTATTGGAACGCCTCGTTCCTTGCCGGGACCACCGACGGCCAGTCGGGCACCACCTGGTCCGGCAACTACATGGACAACAACCTGGCGACCGCGTCGGCGCAGGCAAACCCCTGCTAGCCACACCTCACCCGGTGTCCGCGGGGCTCCCAGCCTGAAACGGCAAGCCCAGCGGGCCGAACGTCGTTCGGTTCCTCCACCGTGGTCGCCAGTCGATGACGTAGTGCCTGGCTCCCCCCTGCCGCGCGCTGCGATCGCTGGTCACGTTGTAGTCAAACACGCACCGCTGCTCGCACTCGCCATAGGTGATGTCGGCGTTGTCATTCGTGCCGACGACGATGTTGTGGGTCACCTGATAGTCGCGTCCGCTCGCCAAACACCCTGGGGAGCCGCCGCTATGTGTGACCTGGACCCCCCAGTGGTAGCCGATCACGGTGTTGTGCTGAAACCAGAGGCCGTCCGTCGCACACATCCCGAGGGCATAGCTATAGCAATTCCAATACCGCAGGCATCGCGGGGCGCCGACGAAGAGGTTGTCGTCGATGTTCACGTGGACGAACCTCCCCTCCTCGATCAGTATCTCCTGTCCCCGGGATTCGCTGCCCCGGATCACGTTATGCGAGAACTCGACGTTTTCGGAGTCTCCGAAGATCTGGAGCACGTTGTTGTGCGCCTGGTCCTGCAGAGCCTCTGGCGCGGCGGGGCCAAGAAACTCGTTGTAGTCCTCGGTGAGGCCGTCGATCCCCCCAACCTGGACGTAGTGATCTCCGATGCCGGGCCCGCAGACGTTGTGGCTGATGTCGAAATCGCGCTCCTCGCTCCCCCCGCCTGAGACCGTGACGCATTGACCAGCGCCGGGTGGAGCCAGGTCTGCGGGCGCCAGGTAGCTCATGCGGTTGCCCAGAACATGCATGTTGCGCTGTAAGCCGCCGTCGCCATAGAAGTAGAACCCCGAGGTGGCCCCATCGGCGCCGCTTACGGTGTTCGCCCTGAACGTCACATTCGCGGCGGGGCCGACATCGGCTGCCCCGCGGGTGAGAACGAATCCCTCGACCGTCAGGTTCCGAACGTCGGCGGCCAGTTCGAGCCAGCCCAGCTTTACTGTCGCGCCCGGGGTCGGACGTAGGGTGACGGTCGCGGTCGGAGTGATGTGCGAGAGATAGATCTGCCCCCCGGCCGCATAACTTCCGGCTCGCAGGCAGAGCACGGCGTGCCCGCGCGCGTGGCGGAGCGCGCCCTCCAGGTCCGCATGCGGGCCGACGGTCCTCGTGCAGGTCTGCCCCAAGCGCGCGGCCGTCGCCTTCGGGGCATATCGGACGGCGCCGACCGCGACGGCACAACCAGCGGCGCCGACCGCCAGGCAGACCGCGAGTGCGCCCATGAATACCGGGACGGGACCGGACCGGGCATCGCTGCTTGGAGTGCTCACGTGGTCAGGCTACCCAACGGCGGATGCCGTCAGGTCTGATCAGCGCCTCCGTGCGTGCGCGCGCAGCGTCTCCGGCCCGCGATCTGTGGGGCTCAGTGTTGGTAGCCGGCGCTGAAGGCCAGACCGCGGGGGCCCTGGTACCAGGCACGGAAGGCGGCGTGGGACTCCTGCGACCCGTCGACAAAGGCGGGTCTCCACTCGGTCGTCGACCGGGCCCCCGTATAGGGCGAGGACGGCGCGGCGCTTACGTCCTCGGAGACGTTCTCATCCCAGGCACATGGTCCGCTCCCACAGGCCGTCACGATGTTGTAGTCGCTGTAGCCGTTGATCTTGGCGCCGTCGGGCGTAATTGCGATGTTGTGTGAGATGTCGTTGTCCGAGCCGCCCGACGTCGCGGGTTCGGTCGCTCCCTTCGAGTAATCCCCCGGGCACACGCCCTGGGAATCCCGCTCGGAGGAGACCGTGAGGCTTGCCCACGCCTGATCGACGAACGTGTTGTTGGTGATCGTGAGCCCGTCAGCTTGGCAGAGGGAGGGCGCCTCCCCGCACGACGCACCGTTGAAGCATGCGGGATCGTCGACGATCAGGTTGTTGTTGATCGTCATCCGCTTGAAAGTCCCCTCCTGCCACAGAATCGCTTGCGCCTCGGAACGGGTGCGCCAGATGTAGTTGTTTGAGAAGTCGACGTCGTCGGAGCTGCCGAAGATCTGGATCGTGTTGTTGTGGCAGCCCGTCTGTCCTCCGCACGCCGAGGTGTGGTTGGCCGGGAGCGGGCCGAGAAACGTGTTGTAGTCAGAGACCAGCCCGTCGATCCCGCCGTACTGCGTGTAGTGGTCCTGGATGTACGGACCGCACACGTTGTGGCTGAAGGCGAAGTCGTGCTCGATTCGGTCCCCACCGGCGACGGTCATGCACTGGCCATCGCTGTTGTTGACGTCGCCATCGAGGTGATCGATCTGGTTGGACTCGACGTTGACGGCGGTCTGGTCCGAGCCATTGCCGTAGAAGAAGAAGCCGGACGGCCCTGGGCCTCCGGCATACCCGCCGTCGATGATGTTGCCGTCGAAGTTGATGTGCGAGGCTGGACCCGTCAGGGATACGCCGCGGTCGAGGCTGATCCCCTGGAAGGTGAGATTGCGTACGC
>JAFAYP010000237.1 GCA_019240305.1 Solirubrobacterales bacterium | reverse complement strand
TGCTCGCGGTCACGCTCAACGCCGCGTACGTCCTCGACCTCGACCACGAGCAGGGCTCGATCGAGCCGGGCAAGCGAGCCGACCTGGTCCTGCTCGACAGCCCGGCCGAGCACGTCGCCTACCGTCTCGGGCGCAACCCGGTGGCCGCGACGTTCGTGGCCGGTGAGCCGGTCTACGTCCGCCCCGACGCCGAATGGCGGATCACGCGCCGGTGAGCCCCGGCGACCCGCAGGCCAAATTCCCGCTCGGCGCCACCGTCACCCTCGAGCAACTCGAGCACAATCCCCATCCCATCCTCGCCCGCCTCCGCGCCGACGAGCCGGTCTCGTGGATCCCGGCGCTCGACGGCTGGCTCGTCACCCGCCACGACCTGGCCGTCGCCGTGATGCGTGACTCACGAGCGTTCACCGTCGATGATCCGCGCTTCTCCACCGCACAGGTGGTGGGGCCCAGCATGCTGAGCCTCGAGGGCGAGCTCCACGCCCGCCACCGCGCTCCGTTCGCCGCGCCATTCCGCCCCCGATCGGTCAGCGAACGGTTCGCGGAAGCCGCCGCGACCGACGCCGAGCGCCTGATCGACGGCTTCGCCGCCGCCGGCACCGCCGAGCTGCGGCGGGCGTTCGCCGGACCGCTGGCCGCGTCGATCATGGCCGGGACGCTCGGGCTGGAGCAGGGTGAGGTGCCCGACATGCTCACCTGGTACGACGGGATCGTCGCCGCCGTGACCGAGATCACCGCCGGCGGCGAGTTGCCCGCCAGGGGACGGGAAGCCTTCGCCGCGCTCGGCAACCGGCTCCAGGCGACGATGGCCGACGAAAGCTCGCTGCTCGGGGCGGCCGCGGCCGATTCGGACCTGAGCGAGCCGCAGATCGTCTCCAACGCCGCGATCCTGCTGTTCGGCGGCATCGAGACGACCGAGGGGATGATCGCCAACGCCCTTGTCCATCTGCTCGAGAATCCCGACGCGATCGATCCGGCACGCCACGAATCGAAGGTTCTCGACGACGTGATCGAGGAGTCGCTGCGGCTCGAGCCAGCCGCCGCCGTGGTCGACCGCTACGCCACCACCGACGCCAACCTCGCGCAAGCGTCCGTCAAGCGAGGCGATCTCGTCCGGGTCTCGATCACCGCCGCCAACCGCGATCCGGCCGTGTTCGCCGAGCCCGACGCCTTCGACCCTGCCCGCCCCCGACCGAGGAGCCACTTGGCCTTCGCGCAGGGTCCGCACGTGTGCCTTGGGGTCCACCTGGCTCGGCTCGAGGCCCGCACCGGCCTGGCCACGCTCCTGGATCGGCTGCCGAACCTGCGCCCCGACCCCGACCGTCCAGCCAGGATCAAGGGCCTGGTGTTTCGCAAACCGCCTGTCTTGCAGGCGAAATGGGATCCGCCTTAGCCGGGGGTCTGTACACGGTGGCGGAGGGCATCGAGCGCGAGGACCAGCGCCGGCTCCTGCTCGAGCTCGGATGCGACCTCGGGCAGGGCTATCTCATGAACCCCCCGCTCCCGGCGGCGGCCAGCGAGCTGATCGTCGGCCTTCTCTGAAATAGTCCCGGCCGGGTGCGCCGGATGCCGACAGCCTTGCTCGTGGTCGCGCTGGTCGCTGTCGTGATCGCCGCTGGACCTGCCGGCCCCGTCCGCGCGGCCGCGACCCCGCCGCCGGACACGACGCCAGCACCGCCCCCGGTCAACGTGCAGGTGGGCAGCACCGCCGTCGGTCGGCCGATCGCGCCGAGCTTCGTCGGCCTGTCGATCGAATTCCCCGCTATCCGCACCTACACAGGGCTGAACCCGGACGCGATCAACCCAGTGTTCGTGCAGCTGATCCGGAACCTCGCTCCGGGGGAGGCCCCGGTCGTGCGGATCGGCGGCAACAGCACCGATGCCACCTGGCTGCCGGCTCGCGGGGTGCATCCCACCCCCGGGATCCACAGCACGATCACGAGCCGGTTTCTGGCTCTCGTCCGGAACCTGGCCACGGAGACACGGGCTCGGCTGATCCTTGGCTTGAACCTCAAGCTGAATAGCGCCACAGAGGTCGCGGCGGAGGCGCACGCGTTCCTCACCGGCATCGGCGCCCAGCACATCGACGCGCTGGAGATCGGCAACGAGCCGGAGCTCTACACAATCGCGCCCTGGTACACAACGCCGAGCGGTAAGTCGGTCTATTCCCGCCGGCGGGGCTTCAACTTCGGGGTCTACGCCAAGGAAATCACCCAGTACGCGAGGGAGCTGAAGGGCAACCTGCTCGCCGGACCGGCCACCGGCAATCAGGTGTGGCTGAACAAGCTCCCGAAGCTATTCGGAGTCGAACCGGGGCTGAAGGTCATCACCTATCACCGCTATCCGCTGATCCGATGCTTTACGAGTCCGGGCGATCCGAATTACCCGACGATCCCCAACCTGCTCGCGCTGCGCTCCTCACGCGGACTAGTGGACGGGGTGACGAACCAGATCTCCTACGCGCACAACCGCGGTGCCACCTTTCGGCTCGACGAGCTCAACTCGGTCGCCTGCAAGGGCCAGCCGGGAGTCAGCGACACGTTCGCCTCTGCCCTCTGGGTGCTGGATACCTTGTTCTCACTCGCCCGTTCCGGCGTCGACGGCGTCAACATCCACACCCTGCCCGAGGCCGCGTACCGGTTGTTCACCTTCACCGACACGAATGGGCACTGGCAGGCGGCCGTCAAGCCGGAGTACTACGGGCTGCTGATGTTCGGGGCGGCCGCTCCCCCTGGCTCGCGGCTGCTCCCGGTTTCGCCGTCGGCCACGCCCGACCTGCGCGCCTGGGCGACTCGGCTGAGCGACGGCGAGGTGCACGTTTTGCTGATCAACGACAGCCCGACCACCGACCACATCATTCGGCTCGATCCCCCAAGCGGCGCCCAAAGCAACGCGGTCGTCCAGCGGATCACCGCGCCTAGCGCGGCGGCCACGACCGGCGTCACGCTGGCCGGCCAGAGCTTCGGGGCCGAGACCGCCACCGGCAGCTTGACCGGCCCGTTCCAAGAAGACCATCTGCAACCGGTGAACGGTCAGTACCTGATCGACGTGCCGGCGTCGAGCGCCGCGCTGGTCGGCTTCGTGCCCGCGCACTCCGCCGGTTAGTCGACGCCGGCGACCGAGCCGTTCGTCGACGAGACGCTCGAGCAGAGTCGCCGCTCACGCAGCCTGGCCCGCCTCGAGCGGACGGAGCTCATCCGCGTAGCTGACCGACTCGCGCCGCATCACCCCGTCGGCGTCGACCGAGTACTGGCCGAGGCGCCAAAGCGGCGGCGAATAGGCATGGAGCGAGACCGCCTGTTCGTTCTCGCCGGCAAGTCGGTGGATGTGCTCGGGTCCGAACGAGAATGACGCTCCTGCATCGACCACGCGGGACACCGGATCGCCACCGATGCGCGGGCTCGACTCCCGGACCGCACCGCGCACGACCCGCACCGC
>JAFAYP010000167.1 GCA_019240305.1 Solirubrobacterales bacterium | reverse complement strand
CCGCGCGAGGCCTACGCCGAGATCCCGCCGGACACCGAGGTCCCCTACCGCTCGGGTTGGCTCCCGGGCGATTAGCCCGTCGGGGCCGTTTTGCCGCCCGCCCGCGCGCGCGAAGGATCATCACCGCCAGATCGCGGCCCGCTGACCGAGGCGGTTCGCGAGGCCGCCCGGTTCGATCGCCGTGCGGTCGCGCCCGCGGGCGGAGTGCTGGCCGCCATTCCGGTGGTGGCGGTGCTGGCCCTCGGGACGATCGCCTGGTCGGCCGTGGCCGGGGTCACCATGGGCGCGGGCGCCATGCTCGTCGGGATCGCCTGGCGGGTTCAGGGCGGACGGCCGCCGCTTGTGGTGCTCACCACCGACGCGCTCGTCATGGCGCTCTCGACCTTCGTGGGCTCGGTGACCGGCTCGCTGGTGTGGCTCCACTTCGGGCTGCTCTGCCTGTGGGCGCTGAGCGGCGGTCTGTTGGTCGGCCTGGGCAACCGCGGCGGGGTCGTGGGTAACCAGGCCGTGATCGCGTTCATCGTGTTCGGCCGCTTCAGCCAGCCGGCCGGCGCCGCGGCGGGACTGGCCGGGCTGGTCCTGGCCGGCGGTCTGGCGCAGGTGCTGTTCCTCAGTGTCGTCCGCTGGCCGACGCCGCTGCGGATACAGCGCTCGGCGACGGCGGCCGCCTACCGCGCGCTCGCCGGACTGGCCCCGGCGTCGTGGGAGACCTCGACGCTGCCGGCGGGCACCGCGCTCGACGAGGCGCAGTCCACGCTCGCCTCGCTCACCCTGTTCGGCGATCCAGCGCTGATGACCTTGCGCAGCCTGGTCAACGAGGGCCACCGGATGCGGATCGAGCTGAGTGCGATCCACGTGCTGATGCGTCGCCCCGACCCGGCCCGCGAGGCGGCGGAGGGGATGCTCGCGGCGAGCGCTCGGGCCCTGGAGCTGACTGCCCGGGCGATCGAAGGCAACCGCGGAGGTCGTGATGAGCTCTCAGCGCTGGTGCGCGAGCTGAGCGCCCAGGCCGACGCACTGCTCGGCGGGCCCGAGGAGGACGCCGCGACGCTGGCCCGCCGGCTCGCGGCGCTGGCCGGACAGCTGCGCGCTGTCGCCGGGATGGCCCTCAGTGCCGGAGAGGGCGCTGGCCTGCGTGCCCGCAGGCCCCGGGCGTACACGCACCGGCCCCTCGAGCGGGTGCGCGCCGAGCTGGCCCAACTTCGGGCCAACGCCAGTCTCGAGTCGCCGGCTGGACGCCACGCCCTGCGGCTGGCCGTGGTTGTGCTGGGCGCCGAGCTCATCTCACGTCATCTGCCGCTCCAGCGGGGCTACTGGATGGTGGTCGCCGCCGCCACGACGCTGCGCCCAGAGTTCGGTGCCACGTTCACTCGCGGTACCGAGCGGGCGGTCGGGACCTGCATCGGCGTGGCCCTGGCCGGCGGGATCGCGGTCGCGCTGCATCCGGCGGGCGCAGTGACCATCGTCCTGGTCGGCGGGCTGGCGTGCGCCGGTTACGCGGTGTTCCCGGCCAGCTTCGCAGCCGGCTTCGCGTTCATCACCGCGCTCGTGGTGTTCCTGCTGAACGCGATCAGTCCCGACACGCTGGCCACCGCCTGGGCGCGGCTGATCGACACGCTGATCGGTGGCGGGCTCGGCCTGCTCGCCTACGCGGTGTGGCCGACCTGGTCAGAGACGCAGGCACGCCAGGCCCTGGGCGATCTGATGGCCGCCCAGCGGGCCTACCTCGGCGCGATCCTGACCGCGCTGGTCACCGGCCGGCGGGCCGAGGAGGGCGAGATGCGACCGCTCAGCCGTCGCGCTCGGCTGACCCGGACGACCGCCGAGGCCACGGTGGCGCGCTCGCTGTCAGAGCCGGCCACGCGCCGGATCGACGCCGAGCAGAGCCAGGGCCTCTTGGCCGCCATGCGCCGGTTGGTCCAGGCCGGTCACGTGCTGCGCCTGGATGTCGAAGACGAGCACAGCCTGCGTGAGCCGCTTCCGCGACTCTCGCCGCTGTGCGACGCGCTGTCGTCGCTGCTCTCGAGCGTCGAGGTGGCGCTCCGGGCTCGCCCGGACGAGTCTCCTGCGCTTCCCCGGCCGCCCGACTTGCGCGCCCGCTACACGGCCTTCGCCCGCTCGGCCCCGGACGATGTCGGCCTCCTCGACGAGCTCGACGAGATCGTCGACGCCGCCAACAGCCTGGCCTCTCTGGCCGGGGTCGACGGCGCATCCGCTGCAGAGTCGGGAAGAACACAAGCCGAGGGAGCGTCCGTGCTACACAGTTAGCACCGGGTCACTCCGCGGGGCAGGGCGTGGTGGCCCCTGCCCTACCGGACCCAGGAGTCAAATAGTGCTGAACCTCACACGCTGGTGCATCGCCCATCGGAGGCGCGTGTTCATCGTCTGGGTGGTCGTCGCGGTCCTCACCACGGTCCTCGCCACCGCAGCCGGGCGCAATTACGCCACGAACTTCTCTCTGCCCGGCACCGAGGCCCAGCGCGCGATCGACCTGCTCCAGCGCGAGTTCCCCGCGCAGAGCGGCGACGTGGACACGGTCGTGTTCCGGGTGACCAACGGAACGGTCGACTCGCCGCAGGTACGCGATGCGATCACCAAGCTGCTCGCCGAGGTGAGCCGCGATCCGCACGTGATCAGCGTGTTCAGTCCGTACGGCGGGCACGGCGGGGTGGAGATCTCGCACGATCGCACCACCGCGTTCGCCACGATCAACTACGACAAGCGGGCCCAGAACCTGCCGAACAGCACAGGTACGTCGGTGCTGAACCAGGTGAAGGCCGTGGACGTGCCCGGCCTCACCGTGGCCGCGGGCGGTCAGGTGATCTCGGAGGCCGAGGGCTTCAGCGTCGGGCCGGCCACCGAGATCGGGGTGGTCGCCGCCCTGGTGATCCTGCTCATGACGTTCGGCTCGCTCATCGCCGCCGGTATGCCGTTGCTCACCGCCGGCTTCGGGCTGATCACGGCGACGGCGCTGATCGGGCTGGCCACTCACATCACCAGCATGTCCAACGTGGCGCCGGAGCTGGCGCTGATGATCGGTCTCGGAGTCGGCATCGACTACGCCCTGTTCATCGTCACCCGCTTCAGGGAGAACTATCTGGCGCTCGGCGATGTCGAGCGCGCGCTGATCGAGGCAATGGACACCTCAGGCCGGGCCATCCTGCTCGCCGGCACCACGGTGGTGATCGCGCTGCTCGGCATGTTCGCCACCGGCGTGAGCTTCATGTACGGCCTGGCGATCGCCTCGGTGTTCGCCGTGCTGCTCACGCTGCTCGCTTCGCTGACCGTGCTGCCGGCCATGCTGTCGAAGTTCGGCCACCGCATCGTGCCGGGCGCGGGCGCCAAGCGGCGGCGGTTCGGGCGCCGGCGCGCCACGCCGGACATGGACGGGCATCCGGATCCGGTCGCGGCGCAGTCGCGCTCGCGCTGGCGCCAGTGGAGCCGCACCGTCCAGGCTCGACCGTGGCCGCTGGCCGTCATCTCGCTGGGCCTGATGATCG
>JAFAYP010000600.1 GCA_019240305.1 Solirubrobacterales bacterium | reverse complement strand
GCGACTTGACGCAGCGCCGCCTGGTCACCCGCGCTTCTCTCGGGTTCAGCCGCCAAGCTGCTCATCTCACGCGATCCCTACCGCGCCGACGCTACTCGCTTGCCGCCCGTGAAGCAAGCCGCGGCGCCGCATCGAGGCTTCCAGGCGAGGTTGGGTGGCTACTCATGGAGACGCTGGAGCGCGACCAGTTGCTCTAGTCCCAGCCGGCTCTGCTCCCGAACGGCACCTTGGTCCCGATCGCCCACACCTCGCCGATGCCCTCGCGCGTCATCTTGAAGGCCTCGAACATGATCATGCTGTTCGGCGCTCCGAATGGCACCTCTCCGCCGGGCCGTCGATGTCTCCGGGATGATCGAAGACGACGATCGCGTGGCAGAGTCCCCGTTCCTCATCACCCAGCGCCTCCAGGTACAGGTCGGCGAGCTGGATCAGACGCTCGCGGTCGGTTTGCACATCGACGGTCATCCTGGCTCCTTTCAGGGGTGGCGCCAATCAGGCGGGTTGGTAGCCGTCGGGGTAGTCCATTCGGCCGAGCAACGTGAGCTTCGCCCCGCAGCGCTCGTCGACGAAGTCGACCATCCCCTGGCCGAACATCCGCCCGACGTTGCGCTTCTGCTCCAGATCGAGCAGAAGCGTGAGTTCGACTGCCAGGTCACCCATCGAGTGCAGCAGGTACAGAGAGTCGGCGATCTTCCAATACGTGGCGCTCTCGACGCCGACCTCATGGGTGAGCTCCGGCAGCGGGGTCTTCAGCCATTGCCACGCGAGAACCCGGGAGTTGACGTAGATGTGCTCCAGCGCGACACCGTCGCTGTACTCGCAGTACAGCCGCCTGCCGGTGAGTTCGTCGGTGGCCTCGATCGGCTCGTAGTCCTCCGCCTCGTTGACACGCGCCGGCGATGCCTTGGCCAGCAGGCCGCGCCCACCGCCCTGGTCGACCAGATCGTTGACGAGCACGAGCGACCGTCCGCGGGCGCGGTCCAGGACGACCGAGACCGCGCGGTCGCGGCCGCTACAGCGAAAGTCGACGAAGAACAGGTCGGGGCGGACCTCCACGGCGTCGTACTCGTCGTCGCCCTCCGTGATCACGTCCTCGTCGGCGAGCTTCCAGTTCACCCGGCCGCCGGCGAAGCTCAGCTCGAAGTTCGCGCCGTCGGCGAGATGCAGGGTGAAGTCAGAACCGTCAAGTGCCGTCGTCGACGGCAGCCGGTTGGCGCTGATGTCCATATCCCGCCGCACGGGCGGCGAAGGAAGGATGGTCTCGAGTGTTTTCACGGCATTCGCCTTTCCGGGCATCGGTTGCGAAGGCGCACGTCCAGCGCGTCGCGCAACCCGTCTCCGAGGAAGTTAAAGCCAAGTACGACGAGCCCGCTGGCCACGCCCGGAGGGATGACGAGCCACCGTGTCGGACACCGCCATACGTCGCAGCTGCGGCCGCCGAGAAGCGCCCTACCGACGATCAAGAGCTACACCACAAACCGCACGACTACGAGGCTCTCGTGGGGACCCAGCGCACGAATGCTCAGACGGTCGAGAGCGCCTCGGAGGCCAGGCGTGCGCCTTCCGACATCGCCTCGAGCTTGGCCCACACGATGGTCTCGTGCGTCCGGGCGACGTATGGACCCTGAGCGAAGCCGCAGTCGGTACTCGCCAGAAGGTTCTCCGGGCCGACGAGTCGCCCGGTCCGCTCGAGCCTTTCGGCGACCAGCTCCGGATGCTCGACGACGTTGGTCGCGTGGCTGATGACGCCGGGTGCGAGCTTCTTCCCGGCCGGGAGCTCGACGTCTTGCCAGACCCGCCACTCGTGCTCGTGACGCGGGTTGGCGTTCTCGTACAGATAAGTTCCCGCGTTGACCTGAAAGACGAGCGGCAGGACGTCCACCAGAGGGATGTCGTTGGTGTGCGGCCCGTTCCAGCTCCCCCAGCAGACGTGGTAGCGAACACGATCCTGGGGGATGCCTTCAAGCGCGTGGTTGAGCGCGTCGATCCGCAGCTGAGCCCACGCCCTGTAATCGTCGAGCGTCGCCGGCGGAACCATGATGTCGTACCAGAACGGGATCACCGCGTCGTCGACTTGGAGATACAGCCCCGCATCAACAATCGCGCGATACTCCACGGCCAGCGCTTCGGCTATGCCCATCAGCGCCGCCGCCTCCGAGCCGTAATGCTCGTCGATGAGGCCAGGAAACGCGCTGGCGGGTGCCACGACCGGGAGGAAGCCCTCGGTCACGCCGGCGGCGTCCATGGCGGCCTTGAGGTTCTCGATGTCCCGGGAGATCGCTTCCTCCCCCGTGTAGGTGACGGTGCCCACAGATGCCCAGTCGCCCTCGGGAGCCGCAATTTCCTGCTCGTGGGCGAAGTAGCTCTTGTAGAACTCGGGGAACCGGGCCCAGTCGGTCGATCTGAACTCCCCGCTCTCCAGGCCGGCCCTGTTCTTGAACGGACGCAGCTCGATCCCGCCCAGCCTCTCGTACACGTAGACGTCCCATGCGGACTTGCCGAATTCGCCGTCGGAGACGATGTCGATGCCGGCGTCTCGTTGTTTGGCGACGACCTCACCGACACAGCGCGACAGACAGTCGCGGTAGGCTTCGCGGTCGTAATCCGTGCCGGCGTCGATGCGGCGCATGTAGTCGATCAGCTCCGGTGGGCGGACCAGACTGCCGACGTGAGTGGTGGGGATTCTCGTGGCGGACGAGGTCAATGCTGCCTCCTGTGCGACGGGATGTGGACGGGCGAATGCAAGCCGGCGGACGCGATCCGTCTAACAGGGCTCGGCATCCGGCTGATAGATCGTGCGGCCCATCTCGAGCACCTGGGCCTCGAATCGACGGTGCTCGGGCCGGTCGGCGTCGAGGCCGAAGAGGTGCCCGACGCTCCGGCCGTGGACGAGGTCGATCACCTGGACGCATTCGGTAACCGAACGGCCTTTGGAAATGACGAGATGCAGGTCGTCGCCGAGCCGCCACACCGACGCCTGCTCGTAGCCCGTGTCACCGGCGCCGCGCCGCCCGTCACGCAGTCGCTGCCAGAGCAGAACCTGCGAATTCAGGTACAGGTGCTCGACGATCGGGCCCAACTTGTGGTCGATGACGAGCCGGCGGCCGATGAGCGCGCGCGTCTCCTCGATCGGCTCGTACCGGCCGGCAAGGTCGGCGAGCTCGCCCGGACGAACGATCTGGATGAGGCGTGGGTCGGCGGGCGTGAGCGACAGAGCGCTCACCACCGACAGCGCGCTGCGTCGTTCGCGATCCAGGACGAGGACCATCGCCAGGCCGAGGCCACGGGCTTGCATGTCGATGAGGTTGAGACCCGGGCGGAGGCTGACCGCGTGGTAACGCCCGCGCCCGGACGTCGTCTCGCCGATCGCGGGGCGCATTTGCCAGTCCAGCGAGTCGGCGTTGAGCTCCAGCTGCAGACGGCTGCCGTCCTCCAGATCGATGCAAACGAACTCTCCGTCGAGTGCCTCGGCCGGCGGAAAGGACCCCCACCGGGCCGGCGGCGCGGCCGGCAGCCCGGCCTCAAGCAGGGCGAGCGCGAGATCCGGGACGCGCGCCGGCCCGGCAGCCGGTTGGACGCGGCGGGCGGACGCGGCAGCGGGCCGCAGGATCGCTCCGTCGGCCTCGTGCATCTCCCCGAGGGCGGCGATCGCGTCTGCGCGCTGCTCACGCAGAATCGCGGTTGCGCCTGCGGCGTCCCCGGCGCTCACGGCTTCGAGGATCGCCTCGTCTTGGAGGACGATCCGCCTGCGCCGCTCGGGCGCCACCGCGAGCAGCGTCCGGTAGGCCGCGGTCGCGTCCCACAGGACGCGGATGAAATGGCTGAGCCGCCGCATTCCGGCGCCCCCGAACAGACTGAGTTGGAAATGTCGGTCGGCGGCGGTGAACACGGCGAGGTCGACGGGGTCGGCGTGCTCGGCTTCCCCCAACGCCTCGAGCGCACGCCGCAGCTCGGCGAGCCCAGGCGCCTTGAGGCGGGGAATCGCCTGGGCGACGGCCGCGTCCTCTAGCAGGCCGCGGATCTCGTAGGCCTCGCCGAGTTCCGCCAGATCGAGCCGGGCGACGAAGTAACCGCGGTGGGGTACGTAGGCGAGCAGACCCTCCGCGTGGAGAGTCTTCAGCGCCTCCCGCACGGGCACGACGCTCAGCCCGAGCTCGTCAGCGAGTAGCTGCTGGCGCAACTGGTCGCCCGGACGCAGCCTCCCGCGCGCGATCCGGTCTCGGATGCCTGCGATCGCCTTGTCCTCTGCGACCACCG